>NZ_JBFUMN010000057.1:0-32502 GCF_054049335.1 Roseateles sp. P5_E1 | reverse complement strand
CCGCTTTCGACTTCCCCCGCCACCCGCTGGCCCGCGAGGACGGCGAGCGGCTGCGCGGCTGCTGGGCCACGCCGCCGACGCGCTGGCTGCGGGCGACGCGGCTGGATGAGGTGCGCGGCGTCATCGCCGAGGCCGAAGCCGCGGCACGAGCCGGCGCGTGGGTGCTTGGGGGGCTGCGTTACGAGGCCGCCGCGGCTTTCGACGCCGCACTGAAGACGCACGGCGCCACCGCGCCGCTGGCCGAGTTCGCTGTCTACGAGTCGCCCCCTGAGCCCTGGCCGGAGCTGCCTCCAGCCTACAGCGGCTTCCTGGGCTGGAATGACGCCGAGCCGGACGGCACGGCGGCCATCGAGCGCATCCGCACCTACATCCGTGACGGCGATTGCTACCAGGTCAATCTGACCACCCGGCTGCGCGCGGCGGCCGGCGCGCTGGACGCCGAGCAGCTCTTCCTCGCCCTGCACGCCAGCCAGCCCGGCGGCTTCAGCCTGTTCTTGCGCGAAGCCGGCGCGGCCAGCGTGTCACCCGAACTCTTCTTCGACTGGCGTCCCGTGCCCGGTGCCAAGGCGAGCTGGCTGTTGGCGGCCCAGCCCATGAAGGGCACGGCGCCGCGCGGCCGCGACCGTGTCGACGACGAGGCGGCTCAGGCGCACCTGCGCACCAGCGAGAAGGAGCGCGCCGAGAACCTGATGATCGTGGACCTGCTGCGCAATGACCTCAGCCGCGTCGCTCAGCTCGGCACCGTGCGCGTGCCGCGTCTGTTCGAGCTGCATGCGCTGCCAACGGTCTGGCAGATGACATCCACGGTGACGGCCGTCAGCCGCGGCGGGTTGACGTTGGCCGATGCCTTCGCGGCACTTTTCCCCTGCGGTTCGGTGACCGGCGCGCCCAAGATCCGCGCGATGCAGATCATCCGCGAGCTGGAGCCGACGGCGCGGGGTTGGTACTGCGGCGCGCTGGGCCTGATCCAGCCCGGCGGCGTCGCGACCTTCAATGTGCCCATCCGCACCGTCGAGTTCCACGGCGATGCGTTGACCTGCGGTATCGGCAGTGCCATCACGCTGGACAGCGAACCGGCCGCCGAGATCGCCGAATGGCGGGCCAAGTCGCGCTTCCTGGCGCGCGCCGAGGCGCCCGTCGAGGCGCTGGAGACGCTGCGGCTGGAGGGCGGCGTGGCGGTGCGCGGCGACGCTCACCTGGCCCGCATGCAGCGCACGGCGCGCCACTTCGGCCTGCGCTTCTCGCTGGCCGAGGCGCGGGCCCACCTGAAGGCGGTGGCTGAGGCCCACGCGCAAGGCAGCTGGCGCCTGCGCCTGACCGGCGACGCCGAAGGGCGCCTGCGTCACACGCTGGCCGCCTTCACTCCGATGGCCGAGCCGGTTCTGCTGGTGCTGGCCGATCAGCCCATGCCCACGCTCGGGCCCAGTGCCGAGTTCCTGGCCCACAAGACGACACGCCGCGAGCTGTATGCCGTCGACAAGCCAGCCCAAGCCTTCGACGTCATCCTCTGGAACGAGGCGGGCGAGCTGACCGAATGCAGCTTCGGCAACCTTGCCCTGCGGCTTGACGACCAGTGGCTCACACCGCCGCTGGCCGCCGGGGTGTTGCCCGGCGTGCTGCGTGCTGAGCTGCTGGCCCTGGGCCGTCTCAAGGAAGCACGGCTGACCCGGCAGGATCTGGCCCGTGCCGAGGGCCTGGCCTTCTTCAACAGCCTGCGCGGCTGGCTAGTTGCCGAGTTGACGTAAGGCCCGCATCAGCGCCATCGCGTCCTCGCCCGGCCGCGCTGGCAGCTTGGTGTAGACCGAGCTGTCCGCCGTGCGCGCCATCAGGCCTTGGGTGACGAGATCACGGCGTAGCGTGCAGTAGTCGCCGAAGCAGTGCCAGGCCGTCAGGATCTGGTTGACCTCGCGCTCGCGGTAAGGCCGCTTGGCGTCGAAGCGCATCCACAGGCCCCACAGGGCCATCAACTGCAGCGAGCGCTTGACGGGCAGCCGCTGCAGCCGGCCCTGATCGTCGAACAGGCGCAGCGTGCGGCGAACGATGTCGCTGTGTTCCGCACGGGCAGGGGTGGTGGTCCGCGGCAGGGCCGGCGGACGCGCCTTCAGCATCTGCAGATTGCGATGCCCGGCTGCGCGGGCCAGCATGTTCAGCAGCGTCTGGTGGCCCGGCGTGGCGGGGTGCGCCAGCAACTGCGTGCGCAGGGACTTGGTGAAGGTGGACAAGTCGTCCACGACGAGGGGCAGGGATTCACGGGCCATGATGGCACTCCATGCGCACGCCAACGACGAAAGAGGCTGGGCTTGCCGACTTGCAGCCAGGGCGCACGCGAGGTTCACGTGAACGAAGGCGGTATGCGTGGCAGGTTCAGCTCGCGACGGATGCCGCGCGGCAAGGCCTGGGTGTTCTGCCGACCCGGGCCGCAAGTGTGCCAGAGCCCACACCCGCGCCTCAGGGGTGGATTCCGTGAAAACCCTGATCTGTGCTACAGTCGCAGCTTCGCTCGGTTCCGACCGAGCTTCGTACGTCTCCTCTGACCTCGTTCGGCCCGTAGTTCATACGGCTTCTCGAACACCCCTCGTGGATCGGTCGGCGGCGATGAAGCCGTCGCTTTGACTGTTCCCCCGTGCCGCACCCGACTGCATCCAGCAGCCCGAGCCGCCCGACACGAGCTTTCTCCCAGCGACTTTGACTGCTGAACGGCATGGTCTGTTCAGCGCCCGCGTGTCCGCCCTCACTGATTTTCGGGCGGCATGGACGGGCTTTTGACTGAAAGAACGACATGAGTTTCGATACCCTGGGCCTGAACGAAGTGGTCCTGAAGGCCGTGAAAGATTCCGGCTACGAGAACGCCACCGACGTGCAGACGCTCGCCATTCCCGCTGCCATCGCCAATAAGGACCTGATGGTCTCGGCGCGCACGGGCTCGGGCAAGACCGCTGCCTTCATCCTGCCGGCGCTGGAAAAGATCCTGGCCGCACGTGGTGACGACAGCAAGAAGCGCGAAAAGGGCAAGGTCTATGGCCCCAAGATCCTGGTGCTGGCCCCCACCCGTGAGCTGGCCATGCAAGTTGCCAAGGCCGCACAGACCTACGGCCGCTTCATCCCGGGCCTGAAGGTCGCCACCGTGCTGGGCGGCATGCCCTACCCGCTGCAGATCCGCCAGCTGATGGGCCCGCTGGACATCCTGATCGCGACCCCCGGCCGCCTGATCGACCACATCAACTCCGGCAAATGCGTGCTGGGTAATGTCGAAATGCTGGTGCTGGACGAAGCCGACCGCATGCTGGACATGGGCTTCATCGACGACATCACGATGATCGCCGGCAATACCCCGGCTGAGCGCCAGACCGTGATGTTCAGCGCCACGTTCGCCGGCCACGTCGGCCGCCTCGCGCAGAACCTGCTGAAGGATCCGCAGCGCATCGAGGTCGCCAACCACACCGACACGCACGAGAACATCGAGCAGCGCCTGCACTGGGCCGACAACCCCCACCACAAGGACCAGCTGCTGGAATCCATCCTGGCCCTGCCGGAGATGGAGCAGGCGGTGGTCTTCACCAGCACGCAGCGTGACGCCGACTGGCTGGCCGAGCGCCTGGCCGAGATCGGCCACTCGGTGGCACCGCTGCACGGCGCGATGCCGCAAGGCAAGCGCAACCGCGTGCTGCAGGCTCTGCGCAGCAAGCAAGTGCGCGTGCTGGTGGCCACCGACGTCGCGGCCCGCGGCATCGACGTGCCGACCATCAGCCACGTCATCAACTACGGCCTGCCGATGAAGGCCGAGGACTATGTGCACCGTATCGGCCGCACCGGCCGCGCCGGCCGCCAGGGTCTGGCGATCACGCTGGGCCTGCGCGACGACGTGTCCATGATCCGCCGCATCCAGCAATTCACGACGCAGACGATCCCCGTGCAGCAGATCGCCGGTCTTGAGCCCAAGACGCAAGAGCCGCGCATCTTCCCGCCGCGCCCGGCTGGTTCCTTCGACGACCGCGGCCCACGTGGCCACTTCGGTGGCGGCCGCCCTGGCTTCGGCAACAAGCCTTTCCGTCGTGAAGAGGGCAGCCGCCCCTTCCACGGTGGTGGCAAGCCCTTCAATCACGGTTCTGGCGGCCAGGACCGTGGCTTTGCGCCGCGCGATGACCGTGGCTTCGCCCCGCAAGGCGACAACCGTGGCTTTGCTCCCCGTGAAGATCGCGGTTTTGCGCCGCAGGGTGATAACCGCGGCTTTGCTCCGCGTGAGGATCGTGGTTTCGCACCGCGTGATGATCGCGGCTTCCAGCCCCGTGACGACCGTGGCTTCGCGCCGCGCGGTGAGCGCTCCTTCCAGCCGGCCGGCAAGCCCAGCTTCGGCGCCAAGCCGGCCTTCGGCGACCGCCGCCCGCCGAGCGGCCCGCGCAAGGGTGGCTTCGGCCGCTAATCCCGCGGCGGCATCTGCCGCCCGGCGATGATGGAGGGCCCGCTGTGCGGGCCCTTTTTTTATGACCAGTTCCAGCGACAGACAGACCGGCACCCTCATCCAGTGGGACGACGCCAAGGGCTATGGCTTCATCGCGCCGGATGGCGGCGCGGCCCGCCTCTTTGTCCACATCCAGGCCTTCACTGCCCGCGCCCAGCGGCCGGTGGTGGGTGAGCGATTGAGCTTCCATGCGGGTTCTGACGCCCAGGGCAAGCCGAGGGCGCTGGCCGTGCGGCCTATCAAGGCGCCGCCGCCGCCCGCAGCGCCGCGCGATCGCAGCCGTGTGCTGCTGCTGGTGCCGGCCTTTGCCGGCTTTGTGCTGGCCTGCCATCTCCTCTGGGGCTTGCCGAATTGGCTCTGGGGCATCTATTCCGCCATGAGCATGGCGACCTTCATCGTCTATGCGCTCGACAAGCGGGCCGCCAGGCAGGAGGGAGCTTGGCGCGTGGGCGAGAAGACCCTGCATGGGCTGTCGCTCGCCTGCGGCTGGCCGGGCGCGTTGCTCGCCCAGCAACTGCTGCGCCACAAGAGCGTGAAGCCGGCGTTCCGGCGCATCTACTGGCTGACGGTGATCCTCAACATCGCGGCCTTCGCTGCGATCTTCACGCCGCTACTGAAAAGCTGAGTTCGCCCAGGCCCTCGAAGGCCAGCGTGCCGCGGGCCGCACCCGTCAGCGGATGCAACCCGCCCCAGGCGCCGGTCGTCACGATGGTGCCGGCTGGCAAGGTGGCGCCATGGCGCGTGGCATGGCGCAACCAGGCCGGCAATACGGCGGCCGGATCGGCCAGGGAATGCCCGCCGCGGCGGACGACATCGGGCTGGCTGGCGAGGCTGAGACGCCATTCGAGCTGGCCCCACTGCAACGGGCGATAGGGTTGCCAGGCACCGAGCAGCAGACCGGCATTGGATTGGTGGTCGGCCATGCGCAGCAAGGCAGGCGCGTCCAGCCCTTCCTGCCAGCGCGAGGCGACCAGTTCAACAGCGACGCACATGGATTGCGCCCTCCCATCCGCGTCAATGCGCAGCGCCACCTCGGCCTCGACACCAAGCAGTGACGTTCCGGGGACGGGGTTGACTGGCGAATGGCTGAACGGACCCTGGGCGCTGGCGCCGCCGGACTTCCAGCGGTCGAAGCGCCAGCCCAGCGCCCGGGCGATGCCGTCTTGCACGGCATAGGCATCGGCCTCGTCACGTACGGCGTGGGTCCAGTCGGCGGCACTCAAGCGGCTGCCGTCACGGTGGCAGGCAACCAGGGCATCGATCAGGGCTTGCGTCATGGCTTGAAGTGGAGCAGCGAGTGGCCTTACTTCTTCTTGGCGTAGCCGGGTTGGTCGACTTTGCCGGTGGCCCAGAGAATGCCCTGGGTGACCAGGTCCAGATAGCGGGCGTCAGCGACGGTGGCCGTGGTGTGACCGAGCGAGGTGCTGAACACGCGCGTCTTCTTCGGGCCGAATTCGTTCGTCCAGACGACGACCGTTTCGACGGCCTGTGCTTCTTCGGCCACGCTGCCGTCGGGCTGCCGCCTGCTTTGCTTCACGATCTGCCTGCCCTTCGCGAGCGCTTTGCCATCGAGGATCTGGACGTTGTTGTAGAGCTCCTCATTGACGGTGGTCCAACCGTCGAGCGTCCTCGTGATCGGGTGATCCTTGTCGACGAAGGTGATCGCGATGGGCTCGAGCGGTCCGTGGCCGGTCGATTGCAGGCCGACGTATTCGTACCATTGGGCGTTGTCCGCACCGCGGGCTACCGGCTTGGTGTAGTCGCCAGAGCGAAAGCTGTGCATCGCGCAGTGCAGATTGACGGCGGGCAAGCCATCCAGATGGGGTTTCAGGATGCTTTTGAACGAACTGGGATCGCGCGGGTCGGCTGCGCACTCGTCGTGGATGACCACGTCGTAGCCACGCGCGTAGTCGGGGTTGCCGAAGAGGGGCAGCGGCGGGCTGCCGGTGGTGTTCTCACTGTGCATTTGATCCACGACTATGTTCGCCCGCGCCTCAATGCCCGATTTCAGCAGGTCCTTTTGCGCACCGTAGTCGTGGCAGCAGCCGCCGGTGATGAGCAGGGCACGAATGGGTTTCGGTGCGTCGGCGGCGAAGGCAGGCGGTGCGGCGAGCGCGAGGGCCAGCGCAAGGAAATGATGGGATTTCATGAAGACCTGTGGTGACCAAGCGGCTTCGGCGAATCTAGCACCCTGGGTGCTGCCTGCCATCAGGACCCAACCGCGCGGTCACCCGAACCGGAAGCTCGATGCTGTCACGCCGCCCATGAATTCAGTCTCGTGATAGTGGCAGGCGGCGGTCTCGCCCTCGGCGGCGCCAGCGGCCACCATCAGCGGCAGCAGATGCTCCTCGCGCGGATGGGCCAGGCGGGCAGCGGGTGCCTGGGCCCAGGCCTGCAGGCGCTCAGCACGGCCGGCCGGAGAGGGCAGGGTGGACTGCAGCCAGGCATCAAAGGCGGCGGACGGCTCACGGCCGGCCGAGCCGTAGAGGCGCAGGTTGTGGAAGCTGAAGCCGCTGCCGAGGATGAGCACGCCTTCGTTGCGCAGCGGCGCCAGGGCGCGGCCCAGCGCGATGTGTTCAACCGGGTTCAGGCCGCGCTTGAGCGACAGCTGCACGACGGGCACGTCGGCGTCGGGGTACATCGGTACCAACGTGCAGAAGGCGCCGTGGTCGAAGCCGCGTTGGGCGTCGCGGGCGGCGGGCAGGCCGGCGGCCTGGATCAGTGCGACAACACGCTCGGCCAGCGCCGGATCGCCCGGTGCCGGGTAGACCACCTCGTAGGTGTGGGCCGGGAAGCCGCCGTAGTCGTAGAGCATGCCGGGCGCGGGCGAGGTCATCACCGTGAAGGCGGCCTCTTCCCAATGGGCCGAGATCATCAGGATGGCTTTCGGCTTGGCCGGCAATGTGCCCGGTAGGGCTTGCAGCGAGGTCTCAAGCCTGGCGTGGGCGCGACGGTAGTCGCCGTCCATGAACGGCCAGGGGCCGCCGCCGTGGGAGAGGAAGAAACTGGGCAGGCGAGGGGTTTGCATGCCCATAAGACTAGGCCCGCTTGCGCGGGCCTGGGTTCAGTCGGCTTGATGCCGGCGTTCGCAAAAGCCGAACGTCAGCCGCGGCGACGGCGGGAGGCTGCGAGGGCCGCCACGCCGGCCAGGCTCAGCAGCGCCAGGTTGGCCGGCTCGGGCAGACGGCCTGGATCGGTGGTGATGGAGGTGTCGTTGGCCAGCCGCCAGTTCAGGATGTCGTGGTTCTGGTAGCCCGAGCCGGTCGCGGCAGTGAAGCCGACGAAAGCGTCGTTGGTGCCCAGGGCCGAGCCGATGTCGATATTGAAATCGGTGATGAGCTGTCCGCCGGCGACTGTCGACTGTCAAACCCCTCGACACCCCCTAATTTGGCGGCTTCAGGGCCCGTCGATAATCCGCGCCCCATGTTGACGACACCCCAGGACACCGACGACACCGCGCGCCCCGATCGCGTGGAGGACTACTTCCGCGACGGCACCGCGCCGGCGGATGCGCTGCTGTGGTGGCAGCTCGAACGCCAGGACGCCTTGCAGGTCGCGCTGCGGGCGCTGTTCCAGGGCCCGGCGGGCGTCACGCGGCTGCGGCTGTGGGTGTTCTTCGAGCTGCTGGCTTTGCGCGAGTCGCGCCTGACCCGCGAGGCCTTGAACCAGGCCTTCCACGTGCTGCGCGACGAGGTGCTGGACAGCGTGCTCAAGCGCCTGCGCGAGGCCGACCTGCTGGCCTGGGACGCGACGGGGCAGACCTACGCCGTCATGCCGCTGGCCCAACAGCTCGTCGGCCTGCTGCAGCCGCTGACCGCCGACGCCACCGACCAGGACGCCGACCTTGCCTCGCTGCTGGCCGGCGTGGCCGGGGCCCACCAGCTCGGCTTGCTGCAGCCGGCCCAGTTGCAGCATTTATTGGCCCAGCTCTCGCGGCTGAAGGACGAGTTTGCTGATGCCATGGCCAGCGGCAGCGAGTTCCAGCTGCGTCGTGCCCGCCAGCGCTTCGAGCGCGCGCTGACGCTGGTGGACAAGGCCGGCGATGCGCTCAAGGCCATCATCGAACAGGCCTAGACCCACGGTGACGCGCGCCTGGAACGTCTGGCGCGCGAGCTTGGCGGAGCGCAGGCCAGCCTGCTGGCGATGGCCAGCCAGTTCAACCGCGCGCTGCAGCAGGCCGACCGCCAACGCGTGACGCTCGGCTCAACCGGCGTCACCACCACCGACGTGCGCCGCTGGCTGCAGGCCGTGCCGCAGCTGGACGCGCTGGCGGCCGGCTTGCTGTCCGTCGGCCTGCACCCGGTGATGGTGGCGGCGCAGGAGCTGGTGGACGGCGCCGAGGCCGAGTTCGAACGCGACCGCCCCGTAGCCGCCGCGCCCGAGGGGCTGCCCGCGGCCGTCACCGCACCACCCGGCGAGCTGGCCGTGATGAGCCTGCCACCCGAGATGGGCCTGATGCAACTGCTGTTGAACGGCTGGACCGCGGCCGGCCTGACCGAGCAGCCCGTGGCGCCCGCGGTGCTGGGTGGCAGCTACGCCCGCGCCGCCTATCGCGCGCAACTGCTGCCGCTGCTCGGCGACGAGCAGGCCCGCCATCTGCAGGGCGCCACCGGCGACATGGCCCGCCAACCCTGGCGCGTGCGCTGGGCGGCGGAGCAGGGCGAGGTGACGGATGAATTCGTGCGCTGGATGAGCCAGGGCGCGTTGATCAAAGAATCTCCATGACGACCTCTCTTGATGACGCAGCAGCCCTTGCGGCCCAGCTGCTTGCCCGCCGCTGGCTGCCGCGCACCCACCCACTGGTCAAGCGCGCGCTGATCGACGCTGAACTCTGGACGGCCGTGACCGAGCGCCTGACCTGCGTGGGCCTGCGGCTGGTGGACAACGTCTACGCCGACCACGTCACGGTTGCGCTGCTGCGCCCGGCCGAAAGCGCCGTGTTCGGCGAGACGGGCCTGGCCGCCAACAACAACCTGGAGCTGCCACGCGATGGTGTGTCGCTGCTCATCGTGCTGTGGAGCCTGATCGTGTTGCCCAAGCGACAGCGCCAGCTCGCGCGCAGCGAAGAGGTTGGCGAGAACCAGGGCGAGATGTTCGCCGCCGCCAAGCCCCTGCCCACGGCCGCCAGCGTGTCGCCGGTGCTGAGCTATCGCAGCCTGTTGTCGGATTTCGGCGACCAGCTTGGCAAGAAGACCCGACTGGACACCAACCTCAAGCTGCTGGAACGCCACGGCTTCGTTACCCGCAAGGGCGAAGACATCGCCGAGGGCCCGCTGTTGGACCTGCTGCTGGACTACGACACGCTGGCGCCACGCATCCTCGACGGCGCGTTGGCCGACGTGCTGGCCCGCACCACCGACCCCTTCGCCGCGCCGGCCCTGGCCGAGGCACGTGCCGCTAGAAGTGAAGACTGATGTTCCACCTCCAATCGCTTGAACTGCTGCACTGGGACTACTGCCAGCGCGTGAGCCTGCCACTGGACGGCGCCATCATCACCATCGCCGGCCCCAACGGCTCGGGCAAGACGACGCTGCTGGACGCGCTGCGCACGCTGTTGGGTCTGGAATGCTCGGGCGGGCGCACCTACAAGACCTACGCCCGCCATGCCAACGCCGAGACCGCCTGGCTGCGCGCCGTGGTGGACAACCGCCCGCGTGGCCGGCAGAACAGCAGCCGGCCCTTCGCGTCATCGCTGCTTTACGCCGACCAGGTGACGCTGGCCTGCCGCATCGAGCGCCAGGGTGGCGACTGGGTGCGGCGCTACCTGATCAACGACGGCGTGCATGAGATTGAGCAGCTCGCCACCCGCAGCGAGCGCGACTGGCTGGGCGTGGAGGCCTGGCGCAAGCGCCTTGAGGCGGCCGGCCTCACCCGCGCCATCGGCCGCGTGCTGGCGCTGGAGCAGGGGCAGACCGACCGCCTCTGCGAGCTGAGCCCGAAGGAGCTGCTGCGCCTGGTGTTCGAAGTCTTTGGCGACCAGGAGGTGCTGGACCGCTACGAGCTGGCGCGCAGCCACCAGCTGCAGCTCACGCAGGAAGTGGACAAGGCCGCGCAGGAGCTGGCTCACACCCAGGCCCAGCTCAGCGACCTGGCCAACCGCGTCAGCAGCTACAGGCTGCGCGAGGCCAAGATCAAGGAGCGCGAACGCCTGGCCACCGAGGTGCTGCCCGTGATGAAGTGGCGCGAGGCGCGCGACAAGACCGCGGTGGACACGCGCGAGCTGCATCGCCAGCGCCTGTTCGCCGCCGCTGATGCGCGTGAGCTGTCCATGCAGCGCGCCGCGTTGCTTGGCCTGTTCGCCGCCCAGGAGGCTGCCAAGGCGCGCCTCACCACGCTGGAGGCGGAGCGCCGCGAGGCCCGCGCCGCCTTCGACACCGCCCGCGACGCCGAGCGCCCGGTGGAAGCGCTGGCCAAGCGCGAGGACGAGTTGCGCACCCTGGCCGACGTCGAGTCCGACGCCGCCGCGCTGGCCGCCCGCACCCAGGCCCTGGCGGCCGAGCAGGCCCGGTTGCGCGGCGACTACACCCGCATCAGCGACAAGGCCGACCGCGCCCAGGCGCAGCTGGCCGAGCTGGCCGGCAAGAAGCTACCGCCCGCGCCATCCGAGGTGGCGCCGATGAAGCGCGCACTGGATGAGGCCGGCATCGCCCACCATTTCGTGGCCGACAGCATCGACATCGCCGACGAGGCTTGGCGCGCGGCGGCCGAGGGCCTGCTGCGGCCATCGCGCTGGGTCGTGGTGCTGAAAGCTAGAAGCGACGAAGGTCGCGCCTTCGACATCGCGGCCAAGCAGCGTTACCGGCATTACGTCGTGTCCGACACGGCAACTGCCGGCACTGCGCCAGCCGGCAGCGTGCTCGCCACGCTCAAGGTCACTGCGCCACTGCCGACCTGGCTGCTGCGCCAGCTGGGTGGCATCCGCTGCGTGGCGTCGACCGAAGAAGGCTCGAAGGTCGGCGGCGAATGGATCACCACCGACGCCTACTACCGCGACGGCCGCGGCGGGCGCAGCGTGTTCGTCGAGCCGCGGGAGCACCAGTTCGGTGCCAACGCCATCGCTTCGCGCCGCACCTCGCTGGAGGCCGAGGTCATCCGCCTGGACGGCGAGCTGACCCGCATCGCCAAGGCCCAGGGCGAGACCGAGCGCCAGCTCAAGGACGCCCAGCGCGCCGCACAAGGCCACAAGGCCGCGCAGGAGCTGAGCGAGCGTGCGCAGGAATTTGCCGAAGCCCGCGCCCGCCTGCCGGCGTTGAAGCAGGCCCGTGCCGAGGCCTCCACCCGCATGACCACGCTGGACGGTGAGCACGACCGCGTGTTGGTGGCCGCCAACGACAACTCGCGCGCCTACGACGCCGCCCAGGCTCGCCTGGCCGCCGGTGAGAAGGCGGCCGCCGAGCGCACCCGCGACCACGCTGATCGGCGCAATGCGCTGCGTGCGGCCTCGGCCGAGTCGCGCGCGCAGCGCGGGCGCTTCCCGCCGGGCTGGATCGCACCGGCCGCGCTGGCCGTGCTGCGCGAGGAGTTCGAGAACGCGCGCCAGGCCGAGATCCGGCAGCGCAAGGTCGACGAGGAGTTCGAGGCCAACAAGGGCACCTGGGAGACCGACGCCACCGTCATCGACCGCTATGCCCGCATGACCGCCCAGGTACACGAGCAGGAGGCGCAGCTCAGCGACCGCCGCGCCAGCAACGAGATGGCCCGCATCGCCGCCTTCAATGCCCGCGAGCGCTACATCGACGTGCTGCGCGCCACGGTGCGGCGCTACAAGAAGAACGTGGCCGAGCTGGGTGAGCTGGCCGGCGTGGCCGCCGAGGCCCAGGTGCCGCACCTGGACAACGACGACACCGTGCTGGCCCAGGCCGGCCTGCACGTGAAGTTCAACTTCGACGGCAAGGGCGAGGTCGGCCTGAACGACGGCGAAGCCTCGGGCGGCCAGCAGGTGCTCAAGAGCCTGATCCTGCTCGTGGGCCTGATGAAAGACGACGAGACCGCCGGCGGCTTCGTCTTCATCGACGAGCCCTTCGCCCATCTGGACGTGCGCAACATCCAGCTCGTCGGCCACTTCCTGCGCAGCACGCGCGCGCAGTACCTGCTGACGACGCCGATCACGCACAACGTCGAGGTCTTCGAGCCCAGCGAGATCACGCTGGTGACCAGCAAGAAGCCGCGCGGTGAGCGCTGGGCGCCGCCGATCGCGGTGCTGGCGCGGCGGCCGGAGAAGAGTGAGTACGCGTGAGCTGAGCGCGGACCGGCAGCGCCGTCACCGTGCGGCGGCTGCGCCGGTCTGGCCGCCAGTCCTGCCCGCGCTGGACGTGGACGAGCGCGAGCTGCTGGCCGACTGGCTGCGCGGCAGCGCCGACAGCCGGCCCTGGCCCAGCCTGCTGGATGCGGCGGGCGCCGCGCGCATCGAGCTGGCAGACCGCCTGGCCGACAAGGCCCTGGCGGCCGGCCTGCTGACGTTGAAGGAGAAGTTCGAGCGCGGCCGCTGGCTGCGCGCCGGTGTGGCCTGGGTCGAGCTGGAGGCGCTGCAGACGGCACTGGGCCTGCCCACCCGCAGCCAGCGCGACGCGCAGCGCCAGGTCCTGGCCGACCAGCTCGACGCCTTGATGGCCGACCCGCTGGTGGGCGAGGCGGCGCAAGACCTGGCCGAGTCGCGCATGGCGCTCAAGCCCGCTCAGGCCCGAGCGGCGTTGCTGCGGGCACTCGTCATCTGGGTCGCGGCCGGCCAGCAGGGGCTGCGGCGTGACTTCGCGCTGCACCTGGGCCATACGAAGGCCGTGGCCGACGGCGAGTGGGCCTGGCTGGAGCGGCACTTCGACCTGCCGGCCCTGGGCATCGGCCCGTTCGCGCCGACGCTGACGCTGGCAGGCGCCGCCTCCCTCGTCTGGCCCGAAGAGCGCCGGGTCGACCTGGCCGCGCTGCCCTTCGTGACGCTGCCCGGCGAAGCGTTGGAGCGGCTGCTAGCGATCGAGCCGACGCCCGAGCGCTGGTGGCTGATCGAAAACCGCGCCAGCTTCGAGAAGCAGGCCGCGCGGCTGGCACCCGGCACGCTGCTGGTCTGGATCGCCGGCCGACCGACGCGGGCCTGGACAGCCGCGCTGGCCCGCCTGCTCACACTGGCTCCGGCGCCCGCCGCCATCAGCGCCGACGCCGACCCCGCCGGCATCGAGATCGTGCTCGCTGCGTCGCAGCCTTGGGTCGACATCAACCTGCCTTGGCAGCCCGAAGCGATGGAAGTCATGCGGCTCTCCCACCCGCGCGCGCAAGCGCTGGGCACTTACGACCGGACTACGCTGGCCCGGCTGGAGAGGGCGAAGCTGCCCGCGGCGCTGGCGGCGCTGCGCGATGCGATGCAGACCCGCGGACTCAAGGCCGAGCAGGAGGGCTGGCTATGAACGAGGCCTGGGACTATCCGTCGCCGTTCACGCTGTTGCGCTCGCCCGCCGCGGCGGACATTGACGGGCTGGACCACACCAACAACGCCGTCTATGTGCAATGGTGCGAGCAGGCCGGCTGGGCGCATTCCGAGGCGCTCGGCCTGTCGCTTGACGACTACCGCCGCCAGGACCGCGCCATGGCCATTCGCGAAGGCCACTACGACTACCTGCTGCCTTCATTCGAGGGCGAGGCCCTGGTGCTCGGCACATGGCTGACCGACAGCGACGGCAAGCTGACGATGGAGCGCCGCTTCCAACTGCGCCGCGCGAGTGACGGCGTCACGCTGGTGCGCGGCCGGTGGTTGCTGGTGTGCATCGAGATCAGCAGCGGCAAGCCGCGGCGCATGCCGCCCGAGTTCCTGAGCGCCTACGAAACGGTGGTGGTGCCCAAGCCTGAGTGATATACGTTTCGTATACGAAGCGTATATAGTCGCGGCATGGGAATCGTCAAAATCTCCGATCCGATGCACGAGAGCCTGCGCGTTGCGAGCCAGGCCTTGTCGCGTTCCATCAATGCCCAGGCCGAGCACTGGATGCGCATCGGCATGCTGGCCGAACTGCACCCGCAGCTGAGCCACAGCGAGATCTGCCAGCTGCTGATCCGCGCCGAGCAGGAGGGCGGGCTGGACCTGGCGCGCCTGGCCGGCTGGGCTCAGTCACCCAAGGCCAAGGGGGCCCGGGCATGAAGAGCCTGAAGCTGCGAACATCCGCCGAGGTCGCCAAGGCTCGCGAGGCCGGGCACCTCATCGCCGAGGTGCTGGCCATGCTCAAGCCCCATGTCGTGCCCGGTGTGACGACCGAGGCGCTGGACGACATCTGCCACGACTACATCGTCAACACGCTGAAGTGCATCCCGTCCAACGTCGGCTATCACGGCTACCCAAAGACAGCCTGCATCTCGCCGAATCACGTCGTCTGCCACGGCATTCCGTCCAAGGACAAACGGCTGAAGAAGGGCGACATCGTCAATGTGGACGTGACGCTGACCAAGGACGGCTGGTTCGGCGACAGCAGCCGCATGTTCATCGTTGGCGAGGCCAATGTGCTGGCACGCCGGCTAGTCAACACGACCTATGAGGCGCTGCGCGCCGGCATCCGCCAGGTGCGCCCGGGTGCGACGTTAGGCGATGTGGGCCATGCCATCCAGACGGTCGCGCACGCGGCCGGTTTCAGCGTCGTGCGCGAGTACGGCGGCCACGGCATCGGCGACGTCTATCACGACGACCCGCACGTCAATCACTTTGGCCGCCCGGGCGAAGGCCTGAAGCTGCAGGAGGGCATGATCTTCACGATCGAGCCCATGATCAACGCGGGCGCCGCCGGCATCCGCGAGCTGAACGACGGCTGGACGGTGGTGACGCGCGACCACTCGCTGTCGGCCCAGTGGGAGCACATGGTCACCGTGACGGCCAACGGCTTCGAGATCCTGACGCCGTGGCCTGACGGCCTCGGAGACTATCCGGCCATCGAGTAGGCCTTGGCCTACGGGGCGATGCAGGCCGCTCCGGCAGTGGGTGAATGCACTGGGTCGCACAGTGAATGCGTCGTCGCCTCGGGAGCCGTCATGACCGAATCCTTCACGCAATTTCTGCACGCGAGAGAAGTCGCCTCGCTCGACTACGTGCGCGGGCAGCCGGACGCCTTCCTGGCGCTGGCTGCCGCGCACGGCAAGGCGAGCTTCTTTCCCCCCGGCGGTGGCCATGTGCGCGGCGCGGTGGCCGTGAAGGAGCGCCAGGCCAAGGATGCGGAGGCCTTCGACGAGGGCACGCAAAGCAGCCGCTTCGAGATCTTCCACAGCGCGGCCGACCACGAGGTTGGCTACTGGACCGGCCTGCAGCACGCCAGGGTGCAGATAAAAGGCAAGGACGAGTTGCTGTCGATGACGCTGCGCGTCACCGAGGTGTTCCGTCGCGAAGACGGCGAATGGAAGATCGTCCACCGTCACGCCGACATGCTGGCCGAACCTCAGGAGAAGGCCGAGCACTGAGCATTCAAGCCGGCGTCGCCTCCGCCCGCAGCTCGCGCGCCGCCGCCACCATGTGGGCCAGCGCCGCCTCGGTCTCCGGCCACCCCCGCGTTTTCAGCCCGCAGTCGGGATTGACCCAGAGCAGGTCAGCCGGGATGACCTCGGCGGCCTTGCGCAGCAGGCGCAGCATCTCGGCCGCGTCGGGCACGCGCGGTGAGTGGATGTCGTAGACGCCAGGGCCGATCTCGTTGGGGTAGCGGAAGTCGCCAAAGCCGCGCAGCAGTTCCATGTCGGAGCGGCTGGTCTCGATGGTGATGACGTCAGCATCCATGGCTGCGATCTCGGGCAGGATGTCGTTGAACTCCGAGTAGCACATATGGGTGTGGATCTGCGTGTCATCGCGCACGGCGCTGGCCGACACGCGGAATGCGCGCGTGGCCCAGGCCAGGTAGGCGCCCCAGGCCGCGCGGCGCAGCGGCAGGCCTTCGCGGATAGCAGGCTCATCGATCTGGATGACGGCAATGCCGGCGGCCTCCAGGTCGACCACCTCGTCGCGGATGGCCAGCGCGATCTGCAGCGCCGTGGTGGCGCGCGGCTGGTCGTCGCGCACAAAGGACCATTGCAGGATGGTGATGGGGCCGGTCAACATGCCCTTCATGGGCTTGGCCGTCAGGCTCTGCGCGAAGACGGTCCAGTCCACGGTCATGGCCCTCGGTCGCGACACGTCGCCGAACAGCACCGGCGGCTTCACGCAGCGTGAGCCGTAGCTCTGCACCCAGCCGTTGGCGGTGAAGGCGAAGCCCGAGAGCTGCTCGCCGAAGTACTCGACCATGTCATTGCGCTCGGCCTCGCCGTGCACGAGCACGTCCAGCCCCAATGCCTCCTGCTTGTGCACGGCCAGCTCGATCTCGCGCTGCATGGCCTCGCGGTAGGCGGGCTCGGCGAGCTTGCCGCGCTTGAAGGCGGCGCGCGCGGCGCGGATCTCGGGTGTCTGCGGGAAGGAGCCGATGGTGGTTGTCGGGAAGGCCGGCAGGCGCAGGCGCTGGCGCTGCGCGGCCTGACGGGTGGGGAAGGGTGAGCGGCGCTGATCGGCATCGGTCGGCAAGGCCTCGAGACGGGCCGCGACGGTGCCGTTGCGCACGCGTCGGCTGGTGACACGGTTGGCGCGGGCAATGCGCGACTCGGCCAGTTCACGGGCCACGCTCGCTTCGCCGCCCCACAGCGCGCGCTTGAGTACGCGCAGCTCGTCCAGCTTCTCGACGGCGCCGGCCAGCCAGCCCTGCAGCTCGGTGTCCAGCGCCGCGTCGTGGCGCAGGCTGAAGGGCACGTGCAGCAGCGAGCAGGACGGCGCCACCCACATCCGCCCCCCGCGCAGCTCGCGGACCTTGTTGAGCTGTGACAGCGCCTGGTCGAGGTCACTGCGCCAGATGTTGCGGCCGTCGATGATGCCGACCGACAGCTCACGGTCCAGCGGCAGTCGCAGGGCCACGGGCAGCAGCTCCTCGGGGGCGCGCACGGCGTCCACATGCAGGCCGGCGACGGGCAGTTCGCAGGCGAGCGCCAGGTTGTCGCCCAGCGGCGAGAAATAGGTGGCCAGCAGCAGGGGCTGGCCGACGACGCCCAGGCGCGCATAGGCCAGGCGCAAGGCGTCTTGCCATGCCGGGCTGAGGTCCAGGCCGAGGATGGGCTCATCCAACTGCACCCAGGTCACGCCGCGGGCGGCCAAGCGGGTCAGCAGCTGTTCGTAGGCGGGGAGCAGGCGCTTCAGCAGCACCAGCCGGTCAAAGCCTTCCTGCTTGCTCTTGCCCAGGTAGAGGAAGCTGACCGGCCCCAGCAGCGCGACCTTGGGGCTGGCCGGCAGGGCGATAGCCTCATCGACTTCGGCGAGCAGGCGCTCGGCATTCAGGTTGAACTCGGTGGCGCTGTCGAACTCGGGCACGAGGTAGTGGTAGTTGGTGTCGAACCACTTGGTCATTTCCAGCGCGGGCACGCCATCGACGTGCGTGCCACTGCAGCCACAGGCCTCGGTGTGGGCATGGGTCGTCGTGATGCCGCGGGCCATCGCGAAATAGCGCTGCAGCGGCGTCTCCTGGCCGGTGAAGCCAAAGCGGGTCGGCTCGCAACCGAACAGCTGGATCAGGTGGGCGACATGGTCGTAAAGCGCGAAGTCGCCGACGGTGACATGGTCCAGCCCCGCGTCCTGCTGCAGCTTCCAGTGGCGGGCGCGCAGCTCGGCGGCCTTGGCTTCCAGCTCGGTGGCAGGCAGCTCGCCGCGCCAGTGGCGCTCCAGCGCCGTCTTCAGTTCGCGGTGCTCGCCCATGCGCGGGAAACCGAGGATATGAGTCTTGATCATGATGAATCGAACAATGCTGAAAACGATTCGTGATGATCGGCACTTCATGACTATGATTCAAACGAAACGTTTTCTGAATCATCACAAGTTCTGCTCATGCAAACGCCGCTCGAACTGCGCCATCTGCGCACCCTGGTTGCTTTGCGCGAGGCCGGCAATCTGTCCCGAGCGGCGCAGTTGCTGAACCTGACGCAGTCGGCCTTGTCCCACCAGCTCAAGGCCCTGGAGGAGCACTACGGCGCCGAGCTGTTCGCCCGCAAGAGCAACCCGCTGGTGTTCGGCGCGGTCGGGCAGCGGCTGTTGAAGCTGGCAGACATCGTGCTGACCCAGGTCGATGAGGCCGATCGCGACGTGCGCCGGCTGGTGGACGGCTCGGCCGGCCAATTGCGCATCGCCGTGGAATGCCACACCTGCTTCGACTGGCTGATGCCGGCCATGGACGCCTTCCGCGGCCGCTGGCCGGAGGTGGAGCTGGACATCGTCTCCGGCTTCCAGGCCGACCCCGTGGGCCTGCTGCACCAGGACCGCGCTGAGCTGGCCATCGTGTCGGATGTGGACGCCGACGAGACCGGCGTCGTCGTGCACCCGCTGTTCAGCTTCGAGATCATTGCGCTGCTGCCCAAGGGCCATGCGCTGCTGGCCAAGCCCTGGCTCGAAGCGCTCGATTTTGCTGACCACACCCTCATCACCTACCCGGTGCCCGACGAGATGCTGGACCTCGTGCGCCGCGTGCTGCAGCCCGCAGGCATCACGCCGCCGCGCCGCACCAGCGAGTTGACGGTGGCCATGCTGCAGCTGGTTGCCAGCGGCCGCGGCATTGCAGCGCTGCCGCTGTGGGCGGTGGAGGGCTATCTGGCGCGTGGCTATGTGGCGCGCCAACGCATCGGGGAGGGCGGGCTGACCGGGCGGCTCTACGCCGTCAGCACCGAAGGGCTCGCGGCCAAACCCTTCCTGGCCGACTTCGTGCGGCTGATGCGCGAGACCTCGCTGCTCAATCTGGCGGCGGTCAGTCTGCTCTAGTTGCGAGCGTGGGTCACGCGGTATCCGGCCACGCCAGGCAGCTCATGCAGCCGGTCGGTGAAGCGGCATAGCGTCTGGCCCTTGAAGTTCTGCTTGGCCGTGCAGACGAAGCGCCACTCTTCATGGTCGCCCTGCTTCTCGATGCTCAGCGAGCCGGGTGCGAAGCGGTAGCCCAGGCCGTCGGCGAACTCGGCCAGCTCGGCCTGCGTGAAGCGCCGGCCCGATTCGCCGCGCAGCGTCACTGCTATTGCCGGGTGGGAGGGCAGACGGCTTTCCAGCTTGGCGCCCCACATCATCAACGTCGCACACAGCAGCGTCAGCGCGATGGCGGCGAAATAGAAGCCCATGCCCAGCACGATGCCGATGGCCGATGCCGCCCACATCGAGGCCGCCGTCGTCAGCCCCGAGATGTTCATGCCCTCGCGCATGATGACGCCGGCGCACAGGAAGCCGATGCCCGTCACCACACCCTGAATCACGCGGGTCGGGTCGGTGAACTGCGGCAGCGAACCGCCGGCCATGTGGCCGCCGAACCATTGGTCGGGGTAGCCGACGAGGATGGTCACGGCGCAGGACGCCATGCAGACCAGCGCGTATGTGCGCATGCCGGCGGCACGGCCGTGGTAGGCCCGCTCATAGCCGAGCAACAGGCCCAGCACCATGGCGCCCAGCAGATGCATCAGCATCAGCACGTTGGCCGCCCATTGGCTGTCGGTCCAGTAGCGCAGCAGGTGGTCGGTTTCGAGCATGACGTGGGCAATGGCGGGGCAAACCTGCCCCGCGACCACGCTAACCCAGTCCAGCCCCGCTCGCCAGGGGGCTGGACGCGAAGGGATTCAGGCCAGGGCTGTCATGCGCTCAACGAGCACGCAGCGCACCCATTTGCGCGCCGTGATCTGCGCGGTCTGCGCGAGCAGGAACTCCTCGGCCTGGGAGTTGGGCGACTCGAACTCGAAGCCGCCGAGCTGCACGATGCGGCTCAGCGGCCGCGTCCAGACGCGGCGCACCTCGGCGCTGAAGAGGGGCACGCCCTCGTCCTCGCCGAGCAGCAGGCGCAACTCGTAGTGCTGGGCATCCAGCGGCGGCTCGGCCGCGGCCAGGATCTGCAGGCCGGCCTCGCTGAGGTTGACGACGACACCGCCGCGCTTCTCGGCCAGGCCCTCGGGCTTGATGACCCAGACCGGCAGCTGTTCGTGCTCGTCGGGCACCAGGAAGAACTCGACGCGAGGGAAGCGGCGTTGGTCAATCGACATGATGTGATCTGGGTTCGTGAACGGGCTGGATCAAAGCATCCGCGAATGACAGGCGCTTGTCAGTCGCCTGCCGTCGCTTGAAATGGCTTCGGGTCAGACCGCCAGCAGGTCGACCTCGAACAGCAGCGTCGCGTTCGGCGGGATGACGCCGCCCGCGCCGTGGGCACCATAGCCCAGCTCCGGCGGCAGCACCAGCATGCGCGTGCCGCCGACCTTCATGCCCTGCACGCCTTCGTCCCAGCCCTGGATGACCTCGCCGCCGCCGAGACGGAACTTGAAAGGCTGGCCGCGGTCCTTGCTGGAATCAAACTTCTTGCCACGCATGCCGTCTTTGTAGAGCCAGCCGGTGTAGTGCACCGACACGCGCTGGCCCTTGGCGGCTTCGGCGCCGTCGCCCACCACGCGGTCCTCGTACTGCAGGCCGCTGGAGGTGGTGTGCAGGTTCAGCTCGACATGTTCGGGGCCGCCGGCGAGGCCTAGCAGCTCGACCTCGAAGCACAGCGTCGCATTCGGCGGGATGACGCCGCCGGCGCCACGCGCGCCGTAACCCAGTTCGGCCGGGATGATCAGCGTGCGCTTGCCACCGATCTTCATGCCCTGCACGCCCTCGTCCCAGCCGCGGATGACCATGCCGGCGCCGAGTTCGAACTCGAAGGGGTCGCCGCGGTCCTTGCTGGAGTCGAACTTGTCGGTCCTGGCGCCGTCGACCCAGAGCCAGCCGGTGTAGTGGACGGTGACGTCATGGCCGGCCGCTGCCTGCTTGCCATCGCCTTCGACGGTGTCGTCAAACTGCAGGCCGGTGGGCGTGGTGTTCATGGGAAATCCTTGCTGTGGGGAAAGCCCCGGATTGTCGCCTCCTGGCCCAGGCGGCTGTTTCGTCGCCTGGGAGGTCTTGGTGTCGATTGCTCAGCCCTTTGTTCGTCGTGTCGAAGGGCGCCTTTGCCCTGCCGCTTCTGAGAGAGACGCATGAACTATCTGCTCATCATCGCCCACGACGACGGGTTTGCACCTACGGAGCGCCTCGTTGCGGAGATCATGGACTGGATCAAGTCGATGGAGGCTCGCGGTATTCGAGTCCAGGGCAACCCACTGCGGCCAGCCTCTGAGGCTGTCACCGTGCGCGTGAGGGATGGAAGGATCAGCCCCTCTTCAGGGCCGTTCTCGCGCTCGCGCGAACAAATGTGCGCGTATGAACTCATCCAATGCGCCAGTCTGGACATCGCCGTCGAGGTCGCAGCCAAACACCCGATGGCTGCAGTTGCCACGATTGAGGTGAGGCCGGTGTGGAGCCAGTTGTCGGAAGGTTGAGCCTGTTCCTGCTCGGCGCGCCAGCTTGTGCGTCTCAACTCGAACGTTCGCCCGCTGATTCCCTCACCAGCGCTTCCCATTTCGACACCGAGCCCGTCAGTACTTCCTCGGCGCTGTTCATCCCGTCCGGCAAGCGCAGCCCCAGCCGACTCGCGGCATCGCGCAGCCGCCCGGCAGGGTCGGCAAGGTCGATGGCCGCCGCGCCGTTCTGCTTGGACAGCTTGTGCCCGTCCACCGCCAGCACAAGCGGCGTGTGCAGATAGCGCGGTGTCGGAAAGCCAAGTGCTCGTTGCAGCGCGATCTGGCGCGGCGTGTTGTCGGCCAGGTCCTCACCGCGGACGATGTCGGTGACGCCTTGTTCAGCATCGTCGACGACGACGGCGAGCTGGTAGGCCCACAGGCCGTCGGCGCGCTTGAGGATGAAGTCGCCGACTTCGGTTTCGAGGTCTTGCGATTGCGCGCCCAGCCGGCGGTCCTGCCAGTTGATGCGGCCCGCGACGCGAAAGCGCCATGCCCGCACCGGCCGGCCGTGGGTGCCATCTCGGCAGGTGCCGGGATAGATCAGTTCACCATGCCTGGGCTTGGGGCCGGCTGCCGCTGCGATCTCGGCGCGGGTGCACGCGCAGCCATAGGCATGGCCGGAGGCAATCAGCCGGTCCAGCGCGGCTTGATACAGCTCGCCGCGGCGCGACTGCCAGACGGGCGGCTCGTCGGGTCGCAGGCCGAGGGCATCGAGCTGGCCGAGGATGACCTCGTCCATGCCCGGCGGGCAGCGCGGGCCATCGACGTCTTCGATGCGCACCAGCCACTCGCCGCCGTGGGCGCGGGCATCCAGCCAGCTCGCCAGCGCCGCCACCAGCGAGCCGGCGTGCAGCGGGCCGGTGGGCGAGGGCGCGAATCGACCTCGATAGCTCATCAGAGCAGCAGCCCCTCGTGCTGTTCGAGCAGTGCCTTGCGCGTCGTCTCGCTGCGCAGCTTGTCCAGCCACCATGCCAGCGCCTTGCCCGGTGCGGGACCGGTGTCGCGCCAGGCGTAATGCATCTTGCCGGTGCGGTGGCCTTCGTAGGTGGCCTTGCGCACCAGGCGGCCGGCCTCGATATGACGGCGCACGATGGGCACCGGCAGGGAGCCGCAGCCCAGGCCGCGCATCATGGCCTCCAGCTTGATGGCCAGCGACGGCACGGTCAGCACGTCCTGGCCTGGCAGCAGACCGACGCTGAGCGGCGCCATCAGCCGGGCGCTGTCAGCCACGGCAACGATGCGGTGCTCGGCGATCTGGCTTGCGCTGAGCGGCTCGGGCAGGCTGGCCAGCGGATGGTGGGGCGCAATGCAGAAGGCGAACTCCAGCTCGCCGGCGAACTCACAGTGAATGCCGCTGTTCTGCAGCTGCCCCGGTACACCGACTGCTATGTCGGCCTGGCCATGCAGCAAGGCCTCCCAGGTGCCGGCCAGTACCTCCACGCGCAGCTTGAGCCGGGTCGGCGGTGGGCCGCCGCCGTCGATCTTCTCGGCGTAGAAAGCTTCCATCAGATCGAACAGGGCCCGGCGGGCGACGGCGTCATCGACGGCCAGCGTCAGCTCGCTTTCCCAGCCGGTGGAGATGCGCCGCACGCGGTTGGCCACGGCGTCCAGTTCCTGAAGCAGGCGCCTGCCCTCGTGCAGCAGCTCCTGGCCGGCCGCTGTCAGCACGGCCTGGCGGGAGCTGCGGTCAAAGAGCAGCACGTCGAGCGCGTCTTCCAGCTGGCGCACGGAATAGGTCAGCGCCGACGGCACCCGACCCATCTCGCGAGCCGCGGCGGCGAAGCTGCCGGTGCGGGCGATGGTGTCCATCATGGACAGGGCTTCCGGGGTCAGTGCGCGGCGTTTGTCCTGAGGATTCGGCATGCGTTCAGTCTATTTGAATGATGTCCTCAACGCAGGCCGACTCCCGGATACGACGGTCGCTCCTACATTGACTCCATCGCCAACAAGCAAGGAGCCAGCATGCAAAACCCAGTGATGCAACTGATCAAGTCCAGTGACCGCGGCTACGCCGACCACGGCTGGCTGAAGTCCTTCCACAGCTTCTCCTTTGCTGACTACTACGATCCGGCCCGCATGGGCTTCGGGCCGCTGCGTGTCATCAACGAGGACAAGGTCGCTGCTGGCAAGGGCTTCGGCACGCACGGCCATCGCGACATGGAGATCATCAGCTACGTGCTCTCCGGCGAACTGGCGCACAAGGACAGCATGGGCAACGGCGAGGCCGGTGGTGCGAACGCTGGTGTCATCCGCCCCGGCGATGTGCAGCGGATGAGCGCCGGTACCGGCGTGATGCACAGCGAGTTCAACCATGCCAAGGACGAAACGACGCACTTCCTGCAGATTTGGATCCAGCCTGACGCCCGCGGCATCGCGCCGAGCTATGAGCAGAAGCACTTCGACGCCGGCTCCAAGCGCGGCCGGCTGCGTCTCGTCGCGGCCAATGACGGCTCGCAAGGCTCGGTGACCATCCATGCCGATGCCAAGCTGTATGCGGGCCTGTTCGATGGCGCCGAGCAAGCGGAACTTGAGCTGGCGCCCGGTCGCCTTGCCTATGTGCACCTCGTGCGCGGCGCGCTCAGCGTGAATGGACAAGACCTGGCAACCGGTGATGCCTTGCAGATTCGCGAAACATCGCGCCTCGCCTTGACGGCCGGCCATGATGCCGAGGTCCTCATCTTCGACCTGGCAGCCTGAGTTTCTTATCCCCCACCCACAGAGGAAATCCTCCATGAGCAAGATCGTTGTCGTCTACCACTCCGGCTACGGCCACACCAAGCGCATCGCCGAGACCGTTGCCGAGAGCGCGGGCGCCCAACTCATCGCCATCGACGCCGAAGGCAATCTGAAGGACGCCGACTGGGAAGCGCTGGCCGCGGCCGACGCCATCGTCTTCGGTTCGCCCACCTACATGGGCGCGGCCAGCTGGCAGTTCAAGAAGTTTGCCGACGCATCCAGCAAGGTCTGGTTCGGCCAGGGCTGGAAGGACAAGCTGGCCGCCGGCTTCACGAACAGCGCCTCCATGAACGGCGACAAGCTGTCGACGCTGCACTACTTCTTCACGCTGAGCCAGCAGCACTCCATGCTGTGGGTGGGCACGGGCATGATGCCGGCCAACAAGAAGGCTTCGACGCGCGACGACATCAACTACGTCGCGTCCTTCGGCGGCCTGATGACGGTCTCGCCCAGCGACGCCTCCACGGACGAAATGGCCGCGGGCGACTTCGCCACGGCCAAGGCCTTCGGCGAGCGCATCAAGACGGTTTCCGCCCGACTGAGCAAGGCTTAAACCAGGCCCAGATCGCGCGCGCTGGCCCCGGGAAAGACGGCGGCCAGCTGCGCGTCGTTCAGGCCGTACATACGCTTGAACAGGCCGCCAAATAGCGCCCGGTACTCGTTGAGCACCGGGTAGTCGCGGTTCTGGAACAGCGTGGCGGCCTTGACCTCCACCTGTTCGCCCATCACCCGCCCGCCCTTCACGCCGCCGCCCAGCACCCAGTAGGCGCTGCCGTGGCCATGGTCGGTGCCGCGGTTGCCGTTCTCGCGGAAGGTGCGGCCAAACTCGCTGACCACCACCACCACGGTGTTGTTCCACTGCGGGCCCATCTCGTCGGCAAACAGCGCGAGGCCGCGGCCGAGCTCACCGAGCTTGGTGGCAAGCTGGCCGGTCGCACCGCCCTGGCCCACATGGGTGTCCCAGCCGCCGACGTCGATGAAACCCAGCGTCACGCGTTCGCGCATCAGCCGTGCGATGCGCCGTGCTTCGAGCGCAAAGCCCTTGGCGGCAATGGCACCGCGGCTGGCGGCCTCCATCTCGCCGGCCATCTCGCGCGAGACTTCGTCGCGCACCTCGAAGCCACCGCTGACCGTGCCGGCCATGCGTGTGTTGGCATACATGCCGGCGATGACCTGGGCCTGGGCGGCATTGATGGCCGGCTTGCCGAGGTCGCGCAGGGCCTGGTTGGCCACGGGCAGGTTGCCACGCAGGATCAGCGGCACCTGGTCGGTGAAGGCCATGGCTTCCAACCTCGAACTGACGGGCGAGCCCGCACCCAGTACGCCGGCCAGCCGGTTCATGAAGCCGCTGCGGAAGTCACGTGAACCCTCGTCGGCCTGGCCCAGCTCGATGTGGTCCTGGGTTTCGAAATGGCTGCGCGTCGTGTCGTTGGTTCCGGCAAAGGGCACGAAGGCGGCCTGGCCCTTGAGCCAAAGCGGGTGGATGGTGTCGGCCACCGCGGGCGACAGGCCCCAGCTCGCGTCCAGCGGCAGCGCGGCCGTCTTGGCGATGGCGATGTTGGGCCGGGCCTCGTAGTAGAAGCTGGATGAGGTGGGCACCAGCAGGTTGGCCGCGTCATAGGCACCGCGCAGGAAGACGACCAGCAGGCGCGGCGTGTCGGCTGCTGCGGCCCACATTTGTGTGGGCAGGGCGGCCGTACCAAGGCCAGCGAGGCCGAGCTGGAGCAAAAGGCGTCGGTTCATGGCGTCACCTGTTCATGAAGTCGGGGGAGGCCAGCAGGTAGGTGTTCCATTCCTGTGGCGACGTGGCCTGACCCAGCGCCTGCTGCGTGGCGGCGGCCAGGCGCGGGGCGATGCCCTCGTAGTACAGCGGGTGGGCGATCTGCGGGAAGGCTGGCCTGTCCTTGGGCTCGCCCTCGACCTTGAAGAGGCCCGCGCTGCCGCTGCCGATGGCGCGCGCGATCTCGAAGCGCGTCGTCATCTGGCCGGGCCCCGCCCAGGCGCTTTCGTCGAGCGCATAGCCGTCGGGCGTCTGGCGGTTGTAGGGCGCCTGGCCGAGGCGGTAGAGCCAGCCGATCATCGGGCCGGTGTTCAGCACCACCTTGTCGGCATAGGCCAGGCGCACGGCCGACACGACGTAATGCGTCGGGTCCTTGAACTTGCGGCCGAGGGACGCCTCGAATTCGGGTGATCCGACCATGGCGCGCAGCACCTCGGCGATGCGGCCGTCGCTTTGCAGCCAGCGCTCGGCCATGCGCTCGACCAAGGCCGGCGGCGGCTCGTCGGCGACGAAGTACTGGGCCAGCTTGCGCGATACAAAGTGGGCCGTGCTCGGGTGTTTGGCCAGCAGGTCCAGCACCTGGTCCAGTTCGGCCTCGCCCTGGCCCTTGACGGTGACGCCGAGCAGTTGCTTGTCGCCGAAATCGTGCCGCGCCGGGTTGAACTCCATCAGCCCGTCTCGGCGGTATTGAGTCTCCTGCGCGGGCTTGAGCTTGGGTTTGTTGTCGGTCAGGTTCACGCCCAGCCCGGTCAGCACGCGGGCCAGCTCCTGCACATCCTTCTGGCTATAGCCACCGCCCACGCCCAGGGTGTGCAGTTCCAGCAGCTCGCGGGCGTAGTTCTCGTTGATGCGGTTGGCGGCGTTCTGCTCGTTGTCGAGGTAGCGCAGCATGGCCGGGTGGTGGGCCGTGTAGCCGAGCAGGTCGCGAAAGCGCCCGAGCGCGCGTTCGCGCAGACCCTGCTCGTAGTCGCCCACCATGACGCGCAGGTTGCTCTTGTACTGGTGGACGTTGAAATGGTTGAACCAGAACCAGGTCATCTGCTCCTGGACCTGGTTGGGCGAGTACAGGGCATTCAACAGCTGGCGCGTCGACGCCTCGCGGGCCAGCTTGGTCAGAGCCTGCTGGTAGTTCTTCTGCGCCTCCGCCTTGGCCATATCGTCGGTCAGTGCATCGGCGGCCCTGCGCTGGGCTTCCATCTGCTGCACCAGGGGCAACAACGGCTGCTGGGTGACGGCGAGAGCCTGGATTTGCGCCTGAGCGGCTTCTGGCAGTGCGCCCGGGATGCGAGGCTGGAGCTGGGCTTCCAGCCAGACCTCGCGGCCCTGGCGGCGGACCTGGCTGAGATCGGCGCTGCTGGCACCCCAGCTCAAGCGATCCAACCACAGCGTGTCGGCGGCTGCGCTGTGGCTGCCCACCGTGGGCGCCTGGAATGGCGCAGCGGCACAGCCGGCCAGCAATGCGGCGGTGCAAAGCGCGAGACGGGGCAAGGCTGTCATGGCGGGCGGGCCTTTCGGGCTGAGTCCGGGCCAACGGTCGGTCGCGGCCCGGCGTTGACCCCGGCAGGCTAGCAGACGCGCCGCCCCCCTAATGTGTCTGTCGGCTGCCGTCATGTTGCTGGTTTGTGGTCTTGGACCGCGTCCTTGCCGCCCTTTGTGTCGAGGCGGTGCTATTTCGAAGACATGCCAGACACCGGTGCCCGCCACATTGCGGCGGCCAGCTTCATTGACGACGTGACGCTGACGACCACGGCCGTGCCGGAGCCAACGCCGTCTGCCCTGTTGCTGGCCGGCATGGCCGCACTGGGCGGGTTGACCTGGCAGCGTCGACGCCGCTGAGCATCGCTGGGCAGCGCCGGGCGGCTCACCGGCCACCCGGCGTGCAGCGGATGCACGGCCCTGGACTTGCCGGGCTTGCTGTCAACGCACGCAGCCGTTACTGTTTGCGCATGCAAAGCGGTCGTCGAGTTCCGCTCAGGGTAGGGCTGGTGCTTGCGGTAGCCGGGTTGTTCGCTCCGGCTGCCGAGGCGGGCTGTTCGCGCGCGATTGACGTGCCGGTGTCGCCAGCGGGACGGCTGGTGTTCGTCGAAGATGAGCGCGTCGAGGGCGTGCTGCCGGAACTGCTGCGCGAGCGCGGCGCGCTGCTTGGCTGCGAGTTCCGGTTCAGCGTCGTGCCCCGCGCGCGCGCCGCGCGAACGGTCTTCGAGGCGCAGGATGGCGATCTCTATTTGCCGGCATTGCGCAAACCCGAGCGCGATCAGACCCATCTCTTCGTACCCTTGAGTCGCCAGGGCGTGGCCGTGGCGACGCTACGCACGCACGCGCCGGTGCCGGCCGACCTGAGTCGGCTGTTGGCCGACAAGAGCCTGCGCGGCATCTTCGTGCGTGGCTACTACTTCGGGCAGGCCTACGGCGATTTCGTCGACCAATTGCTGGCGGACAAACGTGCCGACATCGTGCCCGACATCGAGGCGCTCAGCCGCATGTTGCGAGCGGGCCGCGCCGACTTCACGCTGCTGCCCCACGTGACCGGCCAGGGTGCCCTGGACCTGGCGCCACGGATGCCGCTGTCGCAGACGGCTTTTCGCATCGAGTTGCTGGAGACCCTGCCGCTGATGGAGAACGGTGTCTATCTGGCCAGGCGCAATCTCGACGCCGCCGACCTGGTGCTGCTGGTGCAGATGTTCGAGCGGGCCGTCGCCGAAGGGGCGCTCCGGCGGGCCTATCTGCGCCACTACCCACCGGAGGTGGTCGACCACATGCGCTTCTGACCGACTTGGTGCGCTTACTTCGAACCCGGCGCGTAGATCTGGTCGAACACACCGCCGTCGTCGAAGTGGGCCTTCTGGGCCTGGCGCCAGTTGCCGAAGTACTCGTCGAGGGTGAAGAGCTTGACCGGCCCGAACTGCTTGGCGTACTTGGCAGCGACCTTGGCGTCACGCGGGCGGTAGTAGTTCTTGGCCGCGATCTCCTGGCCCTCGGGGCTGTAGAGGTAGTTCAGATAGGCCTCGGCCTGCTTGCGCGTGCCGCGCTTGTCGACGACCTTGTCGACGATGGCCACCGGCGGCTCGGCCAGGATGGACACACTGGGCGTGACGATCTCGAACTTGTCCGGGCCGAGCTCCTTGACGGCCAGGTAGGCCTCGTTCTCCCAGGCGATCAGCACGTCGCCGATGCCGCGTTCGACAAACGTCGTCGTCGAGCCGCGGGCGCCCGAGTCCAGCACCTTGGTGTTGGCGTAGATGCGCTTGACGAAGTCCTTGGCCGAGTCGGGCGTGCCGCCGTTCTTCAGCGCATAGCCCCAGGCGGCCAGGTAGTTCCAGCGCGCCCCGCCGCTGGTCTTGGGGTTGGGGGTGATGACGTCGACGCCGCTGCGCGCCAGGTCGGGCCAGTTGCTGATCTTCTTCGGGTTGCCCTTGCGCACGAGGAAGACGATGGTGGAGGTGTAGGGGCTGGCGTTGTTGGGCAGCTTCTTCTGCCAGTCCAGGGGCAGCAGCTTGTGGTCGGCGATGGCGTCGATGTCATAGGCCAGCGCGAGCGTGACGACGTCGGCCTCCAGCCCGTCGATGACGGCGCGGGCTTGCTTGCCGGAGCCGCCATGCGAAGCCTTGACGCTGACGGTCTCGCCGGTCTTGGCCTTCCACTGCGCGGCGAAGGCCTTGTTGAAGTCCTGGTAGAGCTCCCGCGTCGGGTCGTAGGAGACGTTCAGCAGCGAGGTCTGCGCAAAGGCGCCGGTGGCGGCGAGAGCGAAGGAGAGGGCAGTGAGGAGGCGGCGCATGGTGTTTGAGTTAGGGGTAAGGCGGTTCACTCTAGGGATCAGGGCAGGAGCGGGCAAAGAAGAAGAGCGCGCAAGCTCATGCGGCTTTCGACCAGGCCAGCACGGGTTCAGCCGCCACGGTCGGCAGCTCGTGGCGGGCCGCATCGACGACCTCGCGCTTGAGCGGCGAAGCAAAGGTCTGGATGAACTCGTAGATGTAGTCGCGCAGATAGGCGCTGCGCCGCACGGCCAGGCGCGTCATGTTGTCCTCGAACAGATGGCGGGCATCGATGGCACGCAGATGGCGGTCGCGCTCCTCGTCGAAGGCGATGGCCGCGACGATTCCCACGCCCAAGCCTAGCTCTACATAGGTCTTGATGACGTCGGCATCCATCGCGCTCAGCACGATGTGGGGCTGCAGCTGGGCCGCGGCAAAGGCTTCGTCGATGTGGGAGCGGCCGGTGTAGCCGGGCTCGTAGGTGACGATAGGAAATTGGGCCAGGCGGGCCAGCGTCAGCGGGCCATCGAGCAGCGGGTGGTCGGGCGGCACGACGACCGAGTGCGTCCAGCGGTAGCAGGGCAGGGCGACGAGTTCAGGGTATTGCGCCAGCGCCTCGGTGGCGATGCCCACGTCGGCCTCGCCATCGAGCAGCAGGCGGGCGATCTGCTGGGGCGAGCCCTGCTGCAGATGCAGGCTGACGTCGGGGTGATGGGCGCGGAAGTCGCGCACGGCGGGCGGCAGCGCGTAGCGCGCCTGGCTGTGCGTGGCCGCGATGCGCAGGCGGCCGCTGCCCGCCTGGGCGAAGTCGTCGGCCGCGCGCTTGAGGTTCTCGGCTTCCAGCAGCAGCCGCTCGATGACGGGCAGCACGTGCTCGCCCGGCTCGGTCAGCCCTGTGAGGCGCTTGCCCACGCGCACGAAGAGCTCGATGCCGAGCTCCTCTTCCAACTCGCGGATCTGGCGGCTGACGCCGGGTTGCGAAGTGTGCAGGGCCTGCGCGACTTCGGTCAGGTTGAAGCCGCGGCGCTGGGCTTCGCGGACGGAACGGAGTTGCTGGAAGTTCATGCGAGGCGATTTTGCGAACAGCGATCACTTCTGTCGTCGAACCATTCGCCATATCGTTATGCACTTCGTGGTGGTGTCAGGCGGTTTTGGTACGCCTACAGTTGGCCGGCATCCAAGGAGTCAATGCATGCATAAGGAAGCCATTCCGACCCAGGCCTGGGCCTTGTTCGATCGCTACGTGCACGGCGACCTGAGCCGGCGCGGGTTTCTTGAGCAGGCCGCCAGCTTTGCCGGTGGCCCGGCTGGTGCCGCTGCGCTGTTGGCCACACTCAGCCCCAATTTCGCCGCGGCCCAGCAAGTCAAGCCAGATGACCCGCGCCTGGTGACGCGCCGCCAGGCCTTCGATTCGCCGCAAGGCAACGGCAAGGTGCAGGGCTATCTGGCCAAGCCGGCAAGTGCCGCGGGCAAGCTGCCCGCCGTGCTCGTCGTGCATGAGAACCGCGGCCTGAACCCGCACATCGAGGACATCGCCCGCCGTGTCGCGCTCGCCGGCTACGTGGCCTATGCGCCCGACGCACTGGCGCCGCTGGGCGGCTACCCGGGCGACGAGGACAAGGCGCGCGAGCTCTTCGGCAAGCTCGACGCCGGCAAGACGCGTGCAGACATCGTCGCCGCTGCTCGCGGGCTGCTGGCGCTGCCGGATGCCAATGGCAAGGTCGGCGTGGTCGGCTTCTGCTGGGGTGGCTCGCTGACCAACCATGTGGCCACGCAGGTGCCTGAGCTGGCCGTGGCCGTGCCCTTCTACGGCGCCGCGCCAGCGCTGGAAGACGTGCCGCGCATCAAGGCGCGGCTGCTGCTGCACTACGCCGGCAACGACGAGCGCGTCAATGCCAGCTGGCCACCCTATGAAGCCGCGCTGAAGGCGGCGGGCGTGCGCTATGAGCAGTTCGTTTACGCCGGCACCCAGCACGGCTTCAACAACGACACGACGCCACGCTACGACCCCGCGGCGGCGCAGCTGGCCTGGGAGAGGACGCTGGCGGTATTCAAGTCAACGCTCGGCTAGGGCGCGCAGGCGCGATACGCTTGCGGCTCCCGAGGCCCGACGCGAGCGCGCCATGACACAGCATCGAATCAGACGCGGCAGTTTTGTCTTCCAGGTCCGGCCGGCCAGGGCCGGCTGGCGGCTGGCGGTGTTGGCTGCCGTGAGCCTCATGAGTCTTTTGGGCGCTTGCGGTGCCCCCGGCCCTGCCACGGCCCCCGCGGCAGCGCCGGTCCCGGCCGCCGTGCCTGCACCGCCGCCGGCGCCGGTGCCACCCCCCACGCTGCCGTTCGATGCCGCCGTGCTGCGCGCCGCCACGGCTTTGCTCGCCGATGCGCTGCCGGCCGAGGCCCGGGAGCTGGTGATCGAC
>NZ_JBFUMN010000056.1:0-34055 GCF_054049335.1 Roseateles sp. P5_E1 | reverse complement strand
GGCCGCTGGATCGTGGCCGCCGAGCTGGTCGACACCTCGCGGCTGTACGGCCGCGGCATCGCCAACATCGAGCCGCAATGGCTGCCGCCCATCGCCGGCCATCTGATCAAGACCCAGCTGCTGGAGCCGCACTGGGAGAAGAAGGCTGCCGAGGTCGTGGCGCTCGAGCGCGCGACGCTCTACGGCATCGTGCTGTACAGCAACAAGCGCGTGAACTTCGGCCGCGTGGACCCGAAGGCGGCGCGCGAGATCTTCATCCGCGAGGGCCTGGTCAATGACGACCTGCCGGATGACCTCGTGCGGCAGCTGCCCTTCCTGGCCCACAACCGACGCCAGATTGCCAAGGTCGAGGCGCTGGAGCACAAGTCGCGCCGCCAGGACGTGCTGGTCGACGACGAGCTGATCTACGCCTTCTACGACGACAAGCTGCCGGCGAACGTGTTCTCCGGCGCGACGCTGCTGAAGTGGTGGCGCGAGGCCAGCAAGAGCGACGACAAGCTGCTGCAGCTCAGCCAGGACGAGCTGATGCGCCACGAGGCGGCGGGTGTCACGAGCGAGGCCTTCCCCAAGGTCATCCGCCTGGGCGGCGTGGACTGCGCGGCGACCTATCTGCACCAGCCCGGCGACGCCCGCGATGGCCTGACGGTGACCGTGCCCATCTTTGCGCTCAACCAGGTCAGCGAGGAACGCGCCGAATGGCTGGTGCCGGGCATGCTGGCGCAAAAGGTGACGGCGCTGCTGAAGAGCCTGCACCAGAAACCGCGCGCGCGGCTGACGCCGCTGCCGGATTTCGTCGCCGAGTTCATCGAGCTGCAGCCGTTCTGCCAGGGTGGACTGGTGGACACGCTGCTCAGGGCCGTGAAGGACCGCAGCCAGATCGCCGTGCAGCGCAACGACTTCAAGCTGGAGCAATTGGCACCCCACCTGTTCATGAACTTCCGCGTCGTCGACGAGCATGGCCGCCAGCTCGGCCAGGGCCGCCAGCTCGCCGCGCTGAAGGCTGAGCTGGGTGGCCAGGCGCGGTCGGCTTTCCAGGCCTTGGCAGCGCTGAAACTGCCTGCCGCCGAGCCGGCGCCGAAGCCGCAACCCGAACGCGGCATCCGCGCCGAGATCGTCAAGCCCGCGGCACCCGTGCGCGATGCCGCTCAGGCCTATACGGACTGGACTTTCGGCGAGCTGCCCGAGCTGCTTGAAGTCCGCAAGGGTGGCCAGACGCTGATCGGCTTCCCGGCGCTGATCGACAAGGGCGCCCACGTCGAGATCGAGGTCTTCGACGAACCCGAGGTCGCTGCCGCGAAGCACCGCGCCGGCCTGCGCCGGCTGATCGCACTGCAGCTCAAGGAACCTTTGAAGTTCCTGGAAAAGAACATTCCCGACCTGCAACGCATGTCCGTGCTCTACATGGGCCTGGGTACGGCCGAGGACCTGCGTGACCAGATCATCGGCGTGGCCCTGGACCGCGCCTTCCTGGCCGACCCTCTGCCGACCGATCCGATCAGCTTCAAGAAGCGCATTGAAGAAGGCCGCAGCCGCCTGAATCTCATTGCGCAGGAAGTGGCCCGCGCTGCGCATGCCGTGCTGCAGGAGCTGGCCAATGCGAGTCGCAAACTGAAAGACTCTCGGCCAGCCAAGGATGTCGGCGATGACATCACTGCGCAGTTGCAGCGCCTGGTGCCCAAGCGCTTTGCGCTGGACACGCCCTGGGCCCAGCTGCAGCACCTGCCGCGCTACCTGAAGGCCATCACCGCGCGCTTGGACAAGCTGCGCGCCGACCCGGACCGCGACGCCAAACTGATGAGCGAGGTCAAGCCGCTGGAGCAGCGCTACACGCGCCGCATGGCAGAGCTGAAGGGTGTTCGCGACGCGAGGCTCGACGACTTCCGCTGGCAACTGGAGGAACTGCGGGTCAGCCTGTTCGCGCAGGAACTGCGCACGCCGCAGCCCGTCAGCGTGAAGAGGCTGGACAAGGTTTGGTCTCAGCTGACAGGCTGAGATCGAACCTTGCGGCGCAGACTCACTTGCCGCAGGCAAGTTATGTCGCAGCCACAAAGTCTGGAGTCAGCTCACAGCCTGAAGCCGGATTGCGGCGACGGCCTGCGCATCAGGCGCAATGCCGGTGTAAAACGGACACGATCCGGGCCAAGATGTGAGCTGATGCACGCAAGACCTGGACTGCCAGGGAATTCCGTCGCATTTCGACGCTTGCCTGCAAGCTGGACCCTCCTGGCCTGGAGTCCAATGCAGGGAAACCATCTGTTACAGCCCACCCACGTCTGCCGTGCCTGATTCCAGTTCCAGCCCCGCCGCCCCACCGCCGAAGAGCTTTGGCCGCTTTGAGCTGCGCGCGTTGCTGTCCAAGAGCGCCCGCAGCCTGATCTGGGGCGTCTTCGACCCCCGCCATGGCCAGGAGCTGATGCTCTGCATGCCGCGTGACAAGCCCAACAGCGCGGCCGCGCTGGAGCATTGGCTGCGCATGGCCCAAGGTGCCGAGCGGGTGCAGCACCCCAACCTGGCACGTCCGTTCGAGATCGGCCAGATCGAGAACTGGCCTTATGTGGTCTACGACCGCGCCCTGGGCGAGACGCTGGACGAGCGCCTGGCGCGCCAGAACGCGCCCCTGCCCATCGACGCGGCCGGCTGGATTGCCCAGTTGCTCGAAGGCCTGGCCTTCGCCCATGAGGCCGGCCACGCCCACCGGGACATCCAGACCGCCAGCCTCGTCATCGACGCCGGCGACAAGGTGCGCCTCATTGGCCTGGAAGTCGCGCAGGAGGTCTTCCCGGCCACGGTGGATTTCAACGCCGTGACGCGCCGTGCGGTGCGCGAGTCGGCCGAGGAGGACGTGCTCTGTGTCGGTCTGCTGCTCAACCGCATCCTCAGCGGCAAGCCCGTGCTGGAGGAAAACGACCTGCAGCACGTCGTGCAGCAGATGCAGCCCCTCGGGCGTGAAATGGTGCGCCTGGGCTGGGAGACGCCTCACCCCATCGCCGACCCGCTGCGCGCCATCTGCAACCGGGCGACCGAGCGCCAGCTGCGCCAGCGCTACCACCTTGCGCGCAGCTTCTGGCGTGCACTGGACGGCTGGCGCACGTCGGCGGCGCACGACAGCGGCGGCCCCGTCGCATTGCTGATGGACAAGCTGCAGCGCATCGGCCACCTGCCGACGACGATGACCGGCTTGCACCGCTTCACGGGCGGTTCAGGCCTGGAGTCTCAGCATGCCAGTGCGCTGTCCGAATTCGTGCTGAAGGACATGGCCCTGAGCCTGGAGCTGGTGCGCCGCGTGAACAACGCGCTCAGGCAGAGCGGCCACCACGGCGAAACGGTGCTGAACATGCAGCGCGCCATCCAGATGCTGGGCCTGGACGGCGTGCAGCTCGCGGCCAACGCGCTCAAGCCCTGGCCGGGGCCGCTGGCGCCGATGGCTGCCGAGATGCTGCGCCAGCTGATGGCTCGCGTCACCAAGGCTGCCCAGGTCGCGCAGGCGCTGCGCCCGGCGGGCTATGACGGCGAGGTCGTGCACCTGATCACGGTCATGCAGAACCTGGGCCGCCTGCTGCTGCAATACCACTTCCCGGATGACGCCCAGCAGATCCGCCAGCTGATGGTGCCGCCCGAGCCCACCGAAGAGCAGCCCAACCCGCCCGCGATGAGCGAGCAGGCGGCGGCCTACGCCGTGCTGGGCTGCGACCTGGACGCCATGGGCGCCGCGGTGGCGCGGCACTGGGGCCTGGGTGACGAGTTGCTGCAGATGATCCGCCGCCAGCCGCTGGACGGCGCCGTGCATCCGGCGCGCAGCGATGCCGATGCCATCCGCCTGACCTGCAGCTTTGCCAACGAACTGATCGACGCCCTCGGCCTGCCCGAGGCGCGCCGCCGCCCGGCGCTGGAAGCCGCGACGCGGCGCTATGCCAAGGCGCTGGGTGTCGGCCTGCGCGAGGTCATGGAAGCCTTGAACCCGGGCGCGCACAAGCCGCCTGCGACCGCGCCGGCCGACGATGGCGCGCCGTCGTCCTCGCTGCGCGAACGTCTGTCCGCCCGCGGCGGCTCCTGAGCTGGATTCATGGCCGACGACGACCTGCCCCCCCAACTCGGTCGCTTCCGTCTGCTGCAGCGCCTGGGCGAGGGCGCGCAGGCCACGGTCTGGCTGGCCCACGACCCGTTGCTGGACCGCGAGGTCGCCGTCAAGCTGCTGAAGGCCCAGTTTGCCGATTCCAGCGAGCCCGGCACCCTCGACGAGTGGCTGCACGAGGCCCGCGCCGTCAGCCGGCTRACCCACCCGAACATCGTGCCGGTCTTCGAGGCCGACGCCCAGGGTGGGCGTTCCTATCTCGTCTTCGAATACGTGTCCGGCGGCACGCTCAGCCAGCGCCTGCGCGCCGGCCCCCGCCCGACGGCGGCCGAGGCCGTCACCCTCATGCTGGGCATCCTGGACGGCCTCACCGCAGCGCACGCCGCCGGCCTCGTGCACCGCGACCTCAAGCCCAGCAACATCCTGCTCGACGCTCGCGGGCGGCCGCGCGTGATGGACTTCGGCATCGCGGCGCGGGTTTCGACCGACACCAACGCACCGTCACGCATCGTCGGTACGCCGGGCTATATCTCGCCCGAGGCCGCGCGCGGTGCGCCACCGCATCCGCAGATGGACGTGTTCGCTGCGGCCATCATGCTGGCCGAGATGCTGAGYGGCCAGCGCCTCAACCACGACCCCGATCCCTGGCGCACCATCCAGCGCGTGCAGACCACCGACCTCATGCTGCCCTCGGGCCTGGACAGCAGCGTGGATGACGCCTTGCGCGCCATCGTTCAGCGCGGCCTGGCGCGCGAGCCATCGGCGCGCTGGCCGAGTGCGGCCCTGCTGCGCGACGCACTGGCCGCCTGGCTGCGCCCTGTCGCCGAGCCCGACGCCGAGGCCCAGGACGCGCCGGTGCTGGACTTTCTGCTGCGCCGCATGCGCCACAAGAGCGATTTCCCGGCGCTGTCCGACGCCATTCAACGCATCCAGCGCCTGACGCAGTCCGAGAACGAAAGCCTGGCCAGCCTGTCCAACGAGATCCTGAAGGACGTGGCGCTGACGCAAAAGCTGCTGCGCCTGGTCAACACGGCCCAGTACCGGCACGCCGGTGGTGGCGGCATCAGCACGGTGTCGCGCGCGGTGGCCCTGATCGGCTTTGCCGGCATCCGCAACCTGGCGCTGAGCCTGGTGCTGCTGGAGCGCATGGAGAACAAGGGCCACGCCAAGCGGCTGCGCGAGGACTATCTGCGCTCGCTGATGGCGGCGTCGCTGGCGCGCGAACTCTGCCCCAACCCGCGCGAGGCCGAGGAGGCCTTTCTCGGCGCGATGTTCCACCACCTCGGTCGCTCGCTGACCGAGTTCTATTTCCCCGAGGAGGCCGACGCCGTGCGCCGCCTCGTCAGCCCAACTGACGACGGCCAGCCCGCCATCAGCGAGGCGGCCGCTTCGGCCCAGGTGCTGGGCATGAGCTACGAGGCCCTGGGGCTGGGCGTGGCCAGGCAATGGGGCCTGCCCGACAGCCTGCAGCGCGCCATGCGCCGCCCGGTGGGCGAGGCGCCGCAGCGCCTGCTGGAAGACGGTACCGAGCGCCAGCGCTGGCTGGCCCGCGCCAGCAACGACATGGCCGACCTGATCCTGAACACGCCGCCCGAGCAGGCGCACGCCAAGCTGCGTGCCATGGCCCAGCGCCATTCGCGCGCCCTGGGGCTCAGCGCAGAAACCTTCGAGAAGGCCGCGGACACGGCGCGCCAGCACCTCGCGCAGATGACCGAGGCGCTGGAGCTGCACCTGCCCAAGGACTCGCGTGCGCAGCGCTTGCTCGCGCCGTTGACGCCCTCGGCGCACGACTCGCTGACAGCGCACGAACTCGCGCCCACCCAGGTGCTGGAGCGCACCCAGGACCAGCGCGCGGTTTCGCCCGCCGATCAGGCCACGCAGTTGTTGGCCGCCGGCGTGCAGGACATCACCGACGCGATGGTCGAGCAGTTCCAGCTCAATGCCGTGCTGCGCATGATCCTGGAGACCATCTATCGCGCGCTGGGCTTTCGACGTGTCCTGTTCTGCCTGCGCGATGCGCGCGGCCAGGCCCTCACCGGGCGGCTCGGCGTGGGCGCCGATGTGGAGCGCCTTGCGCCGCTGCTGCGCATCGACCTGACGGCCCAGCCGCTGGACCTGTTCGCCGCCGTCTGCCTGAAGGGCGCCGACACGCTGATCCAGGATGCGCGTGCCGCCAACATCGCCCCGCGGCTGCCGAGCTGGTTCCGTGGCGAGCTGCAGGCGCAGAGCTTCCTGCTGCTGCCGCTCATGCTGAAGGGTTCGCCCCTGGGGCTCATCTACGCCGACCACGCTCTGGCCGGCGCCGTGCAACTGGGCGAGAAGGAACTCTCGCTGCTGCGCACCCTTCGCAACCAGGCCGTGATGGCCTTCCGCCAAGCCACTGGCTGAGGCGCGTGCGGCCCTAACGCCGCTGTAGGGCAAATCCCACACCGCTTGAGGCCCCACGCTGACCGGTGCCGCACCGGCCCTCCGACTGGGGCCGGGCCCTCCGTCGCGAATACTCGTTAGGCATCCTGAGAGAACCCGAACCGGCGGGTGGCGATGCTCGAACGCCGGGTATGTCAAACAACAGGAGTTCGTATGAATCACCATTCGATGAATGGCCGAGGGGTCGCGTTGGCGGTGCTTGCCGCTGCTGCCCTGGCCGCATGTGCCACGACGGGCGACGCCCCGAAGGAGCAGATGGCGGTGGCCAATTCCGCTGTCGACCAGGCCAGCGGCAATGCCGCAGAAGCACCCGCGGAGCTGTCCACGGCCCGCGACAAGTTGGCCCGTGCCAACGTCGCCATGGCCCGCAAGGACTATGTGGCGGCCCGCCATCTGGCCGATGAAGCCGCGGCCGATGCGGCCCTGGCCCAGGCGACTGCCCGCACCGCCCGCTCCAGCCGCGCGCTGGCAGAGGTGCGCGAAAGCATCCAGCAGTTGCGGGCGCAGCTGAACCGTTCCTGATTCATTGAAAGGATTGCCATGACTTCCCTTACCCGATTTGTTTCGACACTGACCGCCCTGGCCGCTGCAACCGCCCTGTTCGCGGGCTGTGCCAGCGCCCCCACCGTCACGCCCGCCCTGCAACAGGCTCGCTCCAATGTGCGCAGCGCCGAGGCTGACCCGGCCGTGCTGAAGTACGCCTCGCTGGACGCCAAGAAGGCCGCTGATTCGCTGCGCCGAGCCGAAGAGCTGAGTGCCAAGCGCGAGTCGCCCGCTGACATCGACTCCGCGGCCTATGTCGCATCGACCCAGGCGCGCACGGCGATGGCCATCGGCCGCGCTGCCACGGAAGAAGAGGCCATCAAGTCCTCCGAGGCCGACCGCGAGCGCGCCCGCGCCGATGCCAATGCCAACCGCGCCAACGTTGCCCAGAACCAGGCCGCCAACGCTCAGATCGCAGCCGCCAATGCCAATGCCGACGCCAACGCCGCTCGCCAGCAGGCGGCCGCCGCCAACGTGGACGCCGCCCAGGCCCAGGCCCAGGCTGCCGCACTCGCGCAGGAGCTGGCCGATCTGCAGGCCCGCCAGACCGACCGCGGCATGCTGGTCACGCTGGGCGACGTGCTGTTCGAATTCGGTCGCGCCGAGATCAAGCCTGCCGCGCAGACGTCCATCGCCAAGCTGGCCCACTACCTGACCCAGCATCCCGACCGCCGCGTGCTGATCGAGGGCTTCACCGACAGCGTCGGCAGCGACTCGGCCAACCTGACGCTGTCGCAGCGCCGCTCGCAGGCCGTGGCCGAAGCGCTGCGCGCCCAGGGTGTCGACCCGACCCGTGTCGCGACCCGCGGCTATGGCGAGGCCTACCCGGTGGCCAGCAACTCAAGCACGTCCGACCGCGCAATGAACCGCCGCGTCGAGGTTTACATCTCTAACGATAACCAGCCGGTCCGCGCGCGTGGCTGATCGCCACATTGCGCCACATCGCTGTCATCACGCATCACAGGAGATTGAGATGACCCAGTACCACAGCTCACGATGTCGCCTGGCCACCGCCTGGCTGGCCGCCGGCCTCATGGCCATTGGCGGCATCGCCCAGGCAGCGCCCCGGGCCAAGAACGTCGACCCTCAGCGCCTGCAGTACGAGCGCGAACGGGCCAACTGCATGACCGGCCAGACCAACCAGCCGCGTGACGTCTGCCTGCGCGAGGCCGGCGCGGCCTATGCCCAGGCGCGCCAGGGCAAGCTGATCTCGCCAGGCGACCGTCCTGAGCAGTGGGCGGCGAATGCGCTCAAACGCTGCCAGGCTCAGCCCACCATGGAAGATCGCGAGATGTGCGAACGCCGCGTGCGCGAAGGCCAGGTTGTGGGCAGCGTGGAGGCCGGCGGCCAGATGACGACGCTGACCGTGCGGACCGTCGAAACCCCAAAAAATCCGGGTTGATCGCCGGGTTGATCGGAACGCAATGAAGACTGGGGGAGGGTGACGAGCCTTACCCCCGGCACTGGTTGCAACGCTTAGGGCTGCTTGGTTCCCCACCTGACCCGGTTGGGCGCGCTTCCATGCGGGGAGGCCCGTCGAGCGAGATTCTAACCGGGGAGAAATTGCCGGTTGATCGAAAGGTCCATCGCGAGGGTCAGCAGGGCCAGTGCGGTGAGATAGCCCAACAGATGCAGGCGCGCCTGGCTCATGGCCCAGTGGCCGCAGATCATGTAGCCCACGAGCGCGATGAGCTTCGCGCCCAACCACCAGTCGCGGATGGGGTGGTAGCCGATGGAACCCCACAGGCTCAGGCCCGTGACGACGAGGCAGGCATTCACGCCGAAGACGAGCACCAGCAGGCGGGCGTCCTTGGCGAAACCCTGCAGCTGTGGGTTGCCGAACTGGACCAGCAGGCCGCGCACGAAGAACAGGCCCACGCTGCACCAGGCCAGCAGCACATGCCACTGGATCATCTGCGTGTAATACCAACTCATGGAGCCCCTCGCCCGGTCTCGCCGCGCTGAACGCGGGCGACCCCGGTCGGTCCCCCGAGGGGACGGCGATGCTTGCGGCATCGAGCCGCAAGCACATCGCCATGGCGGGCCGGCTCGGGAGCGGCCCAGCGCTCGGCCCGTGGAGCGTCACACCACATATCAGCGCAGGTGTAGGTCGTCTTCGCTGAAGCGGATGTCCAGCGGCTCGATCAGCAGTTGCTTCTCGCCCGCTTCCACCGTGCCGGCCACCCAGGCCTCAATGCCGCAGTCGCGCGCCACCTGCGCAGTGCGCTCGGCGTCCTCGGCCTTGACGAAGATGGCGAAGCCCGCGCCCATGTTCAGCGTCGAATAGGCCTCGCGGTCGTCCTGGCCGGCTTGCTTCTGGATGAAGTCCAGCACCGCCGTCTTGGGCGGCACGGTGTGGATGCGGTAGGTCAGCTGGCTCGGGTGGCGCAGCAGCTTGCGCCAGCCGTGGCCGGTGATGTTGGCGCAGTAGTGCGGCGCGATGCCGGCCTTCCACAGCGCCTCCGTCACGGGCGAATACAGCGCAGTCGGCGCCAGCAGGGCTTCGCCGTAGGTGAGGCCCGGTTCGATCTCGGTGAGGTAGCCCTGGGGCAGGCGCTCGGCCAGCTTGCGCGCCAGGCTCAGGCCGTTGGCATGGATGCCGCTGGAGGCCAGCAGCACGATGGCGTCGCCGGCACCGAGCTTGTCGCCCACTGACAGGCGTTCCTTCGGGTTGATGAGGCCGGTACAGGACGCGGCCAGGTCGATGCGGCCGTCCTCGACGATGCCGGCCAGGGCCGGCGTCTCGCCGCCACCCCAGGCGACCTGGCAGGTGTCGCAGGCGGCCTTCCAGCCGGCCACCAGGGCCTGGGCGCGCTGGGCGTCGCCGAACCAGTCGCTGCCGCCGGCGGCCCAGTAGGCCTGCACGACCAGCGGCGTGGCGCCGACGGTGATCAGGTCGTTGACGGCCATCGCGATGGTGTCCTGGGCGATGCCGGCGAAGAAGCTCTTGCCCGTCAGCTTGGCCATCTCGTCGGCCACCAGGGTCTTGGTGCCCAGGCATTCGACGATGGAGGCCAAATAGAAGGGCCCCACGTCGACGACATAGGCCGACTCGCCACGCGAGGCCTTGACCTCGGTGAAGCCGTGGCCGGCGAGGTGGGTCGCCGTGGCGGCGGCGGCGCGCTGGGCTGTGATCTTCAGCGGGTCGATCAGGTCGTAGTTGACGCCGGCTTGGTCGTAGGTGAGGGGGGCTGCGGTACTGGTCATCCGCCAATTATCGACGGAGGGCCCCTCATAGAATGACCGGCATGAGTTATCAGGTCCTGGCCCGCAAATACCGTCCGCAGAGTTTCGAGCAGCTCGTCGGGCAGGAGCACGTCGTGCAGGCCCTCGCCAATGCCTTGACGCAGGGGCGCCTGCACCACGCCTATCTGTTCACCGGCACCCGCGGCGTCGGCAAGACGACGGTGTCGCGCATCCTCGCCAAGAGCCTCAATTGCACCGGGCCGGACGGCACAGGCGGCATCACGGCCCAGCCCTGCGGCGTCTGCCATGCCTGCCGGGATATCGATTCGGGTCGCTTCGTCGACTACGTCGAGCTGGACGCGGCCTCCAACCGCGGTGTCGAAGAGATCTCGCAACTGCTCGACCAGGCCGTCTACAAGCCGGTCGTCGGGCGCTTCAAGGTCTACMTGATCGACGAAGTGCACATGCTSTCGAASRCKGCSTTCAACGCGMTGCTGAAGACGCTGGAGGAGCCGCCCGACTACTTGAAGTTCGTGCTGGCGACGACCGATCCGCAGAAGGTGCCGGTCACCGTGCTGTCGCGCTGCCTGCAGTTCAACTTGCGGCCCATGGCGGCGGCGGACGTGCAGATGCACCTGGGCAATGTGCTGGGCGCGGAGAGCGTACCGGCCGAACCGGGCGCGCTGCGCCTGCTGTCGCGTGCGGCTCGCGGCTCGATGCGCGACGGGCTGTCGTTGACCGACCAGGCCATCGCCTTCGGCGCGGGGTCGCTGACTGAAGCCGGCGTGCGCCAGATGCTGGGCAGCGTCGACCGCGGCCATGTCGTGGCCATCGTGGATGCGCTGGCTGCGGCGAGCGGTGAGGCCGTCGTGGCCCAGGCCGATGCGCTGCGTGGCGCGGGCCTGTCGGCCGCCGGCACGCTGGAGGACCTGGCCACGCTGTTCCAGCAGATGGCTCTGGCCCAGGCCGCGCCCACCGCGCTGGACGACGCCGACAACGAGACCGCCGAGATCCGCCGCCTGGCTGCTGCCTTGCCGGTCGACGAGATCCAGCTGATGTACAGCATGGCCCTGCATGGCCGCGCCGAGCTGCATCTGGCGCCAGACGAATATGCGGGTTTGTTGATGGTGCTGCTGCGCATGCTGGCCTTCCGGCCGGCCGGCACGAGCCCCAAGCCCATCAAGGCCGCGGCCCTGGTGAGGCCGGCGGCAGTGGCCAAGGCGGTTGTCGCCGTGCCGCTGCCCAAGGTGGCGCCACCGGMGCCGGTGGCGGTGCCCAAGGTTGTCGCGCCGGTCCCGGTGGTCGAGGCGCCCGTGGTGGCCGAGCCCGCCGCCCCCAGGCTCAGCGACCGACTGCGCCCGCGCCCGGTCGAAGTCGAGGCGCAGGCCGATGACGACATGGATGGCCCGCCGCCCGACGAAGCGCCGCCGCCGTGGATGGAAGCCGATGACGCGCCCGTGTCGACAGCCACCGCCCGCGAGCCCGAGGCGCCGCGCCGCGCCGAACTGCGCGAGACACCCGAAGGCGCGCAATGGGGCGAGCGCATCGCGGCCCTCAACCTCGTCGGCATGACCGGCGAACTGGCTCGCCAGGCCCAAGCTCTGGGTTGCGCGAGTGTCGATGGCCGCGAGGTCTGGACGCTGCGCGTCGAGCGTGAATCCCTGCGCGCGCCGGCCCTGGTTGCCAAGCTCGAGTCGGCCCTCGAGGCCAGGCTCGACATCGAGGCCGGCGTGGCCGAAGACTCCATTGCCCTGCGCACGGTCGCCCGTGCCGAGGCCCAGCAGCGCGCGGCCGAGGATCTGGCTGCCCAGCACCCGATGACGCGCACACTGCTCTCCCAATTCCCTTCAGCGCGCATCCTGCCGGGCTCCGTGCAGCCGCTGACTCTCACTCCATAGACAAGGACACGATCATGATGAAAGGCCAACTCGCCGGCTTGATGAAGCAAGCCCAGGCGATGCAGGACAACCTGAAGAAGGCGCAGGACGAACTCGCCAACATCGAGGTCGAGGGCCAGAGTGGCGCCGGGCTCGTGAAGGTGCTGATGACCTGCAAGCACGAGGTTCGCCGCGTGACCATCGACCCCAGCCTGCTGGCCGATGACAAGGACATGCTGGAAGACCTCGTCGCCGCCGCCTTCAACGACGCAGCCCGCCGCGCCGAGGCGACCAGCTCCGAGAAGATGGGCAAGCTGACGCAAGGCATGCCGATGCCCCCCGGCATGAAGTTCCCGTTTTGATCTCGACTTGACCGCGCTCGAGACCCTCATCGAGGCGCTCAAGCGCCTGCCCGGCGTGGGCCAGAAGTCGGCCCAGCGCATGGCCTACCACCTGCTGCAGCATGACCGGCTGGCCATGCCGCGCCTGGCTGATGCGCTGACGGCGGCGGGCGAGCACATCAAGCATTGCGAGCGCTGCCATACCTTCAGCGAAACGCCGATCTGCAGCGTCTGCGCGGACGCCGACCGCGACGCGCGGCTGCTGTGCGTCGTCGAGACGCCGGCCGACCAGGCCGCGCTGGAGCGCACCGCGTCCTATCGCGGCTACTACTTCGTGCTGCTGGGGCGGCTGTCGCCGCTCGATGGTGTGGGCACACGCCAGATCGGCGCGGCCGAATTGCTGGCGCGGGCAAGCGAGGAAGGTGTCGAGGAAGTCATCCTCGCCACCAGCTTCACCGCCGAGGGCGAGGCCACGGCCCATGTGCTGGCCGAGGCGCTGCGCGCCCGGAGCATCAAGTCGACGCGGCTTGCGCGCGGCGTGCCGGTGGGCAGTGAGCTCGAATACGTGGACCTGGGCACCATAGCTCATGCCTTGACTGATCGACGCTGAGGAAGCCCGGATGACGATTGCCCAACTCTGCCTGCTCGTCGCCTGCCTGCTGCCCCTGGGCTGCACATTCCTGGCCAAGTCCAAGGGCTTCGGCAAGCGCAGGCGTGATGGCGGTTTCGACAACAACCAGCCGCGCGAATGGCTGGCCAAGCTCGACGGCTGGCAGGCGCGGGCCAACGCGGCCCAGGCCAACAGCTGGGAGGCCCTGCCCATCTTCGTCGCCGGCCTCTTTGTCGCCCATCAGCACCAGGCCGCGCAGGGCAGCGTGGATGCGCTGGCCGTGGGATTCGTCGCTGCGCGCCTGGCCTTCATTGGCCTCTATGTGGCGGACCGCGCCGCGCTGCGCTCACTGGTGTGGGCTGCAGGCCTGGCGGCCTGCGTCGCACTGTTCCTCGTTCGCTGAAACAAGGCTCAAGGCGTGGCCGCGGCCACGACGGTGCGGCCCTTGCCGCCCTTGCCCTTGGGCTGCGCCTTGGCGGCCACCTTCACGACCTTGGCGGGCGTCGCCTTGGCCACCGGCGCCTTGGCCGGCGAATAGGCGGTGTAGACGACGACGGCCTGGCCCGGCTTGAGGCGGCCGTTGGCGGCCAGCTTGTTCCACTGCGCCACCTGCTCGCTGCGCACCTTGTAGCGGGCGGCGATGGTGGCCACGGTGTCAGCCTTGCCGGCCTTGTGCGTCACACGGCGCAGCGGCGGCGCGTCGGGCGCGAGGTTGAGCGCGGCGGTGTCAGCCAGGCGCTCGGACACGTCGGCGACGATGTGTTCGCCGCGCGGCACCAGCAGCGTCGAACCGGCCTTCACGAGCATCTTGGGCGGAATCTTGTTGATGTCGCGCAGCAGCGCTTCGCTGGTGCCGGCACGCTTGGCGGCCTCGCCCGGGCTCATGGTCTTGGGCACGACCCAGGCCGTCCAGCTCGCGAGCGGGCCGCTGTGGCGGGCCAGGTTCTCGGCGAAGGCACTGGCCTGGTCATAAGGCAGCAGCACCTGGGGCGTGGCGGCGGCCAGGATGACCGGCTTGTTCATCTGCGGGTTGAACTGCTGGAAGGTTTCCAGCGTGATGCCGGCAAGCTGGGCGGCCAGGGCCACGTCGATGTCGCGCTCGATCTTCACGCTCAGGAAATACGGGTGGTTGGCCACCACCGGCAGCGTCAGCGCATAGCGATCGGGTGCGAAGACGATGTTCTTCACCGCCTGCAGCTTGGGCACGTAGTAGCGCGTTTCATCGGGCATCTTCAGGCTGGCGTAGTCGGTCGGCAGGCCGAGCTTTTGATTGCGCGCCACCGCCTTCTGCACATTGCCCTGGCCCCAGTTGTAGGCCGCCAGCGCCAGATGCCAGTCACCGAACTGCTTGTGCAGGCGGCCGAGGTAGTCCAGCGCGGCGCGGGTGGAGGCCAGCACGTCGCGTCGGTCGTCGCGGAAGATGTTCTGCTTGAGATCGAAGTCGCGCCCGGTGGCGGGCATGAACTGCCACATGCCGGTAGCCTTGGCCGTCGACACGGCGTGCGTGACGAAGGCGCTCTCCACGAAGGGCAGCAGGGCCAGCTCGGCAGGCATGCCGCGCTTCTCGACTTCGTCCAGGATGTGGAAGAGGTAGCGGCTGCCGCGCGTCGTCATGCGCTCGACGTAGTCGGGGCGCGCGGTGTACCAGGCCTCGGCCTTGCGCACCCAGTCGTCGTCCAGGTCCTGCAGCTGGAAGCCCTTGCGCACGCGGGCCCACAGGTCGGCGTTCACATCCGGCGCGTCGAGGTCGATCTTCTCGCCAGGGCGCAGGTTGTCCTCGAGCAGCTCGGCCGCGATGGCGCGCACCGGCGCGGGTGCCGCGAGCGTCAGCGGCGCGGGGGCAGGTTCAGCGGCAACGGGGAGTGGGGTAGGCGGGGTGTCGAGGCTGGCGGGATCGACCGGAGCGGTGGTGGCGCAGGCGGCAAGCAGGGCAGCCAAAAGGATCGGAGAAAGGCGCGCGAGCGCCTTGGGAGAGAGTCGGTGAATCAGGGTCATCGGAATCCGTTCTTCCATTCGCGCAAGGTGGCGAACACATCGACCGGGCTGGGCGCGGCCGGGAGTTTGAGGGGGGCGTGGCGGCGAGCGGCCTCACGCAGAGCGGCTTCGGTACAACGCAGGAAAGGGTTGATGCGCACCTCGTTGCCGATGCGGCCGGGCAGCGTGGGCCGGCCGGCGGCGCGTTCGGCCTCGCACCAGGCGGCATAGGTCGCCAGCGCCGCGTTGGCCGGGTCCACCTCGCGCGCAAAGCGCAGGTTGGACAGGGTGTATTCATGGGCGCAACAGACCTGGGTCTCGGACGGCAGCGCGGCCAGGGATTGCAGCGAGGCATGCATCTGCGCCGGCGTGCCTTCGAAGAGGCGGCCACAGCCGGCGCTGAAGAGGGTGTCGCCGCAGAAGAGCAGGGGGTCGCTGCCAGGGACGTCAGCAGCAAAGTAGGCGATGTGACCCGCGGTGTGGCCGGGCACGTCCATGACGGCGAACTTGAGGCCGAGCAACTCGACCGCATCGCCGCCATGCAGGCGCTGTACTGGCTCAGGCAGCTCCTCGTGGACGGGGCCGTAGATGGGGCCTTGCAGGCGTGGCCGCAGTGCGTCGACGCCACCGACGTGATCGCCATGGTGGTGGGTCAATAGAATGCCCGCCAGCGTCAGGCCCCGGGCATCCAGCGCCGCAGCCACCGGCGCGGCGTCGCCGGGGTCGACGACGAGGGCCTCGCGGCCGTTATCCAGCAGCCAGAGGTAGTTGTCGTCGAATGCAGGAAGCGGCGTGAGCGTCAAACTGAGCGTCAATGGCGCCAACCCATGACAGATAAAGCGCCGAGTATAGATTTGACAGCCTGGCTGCAAACCCCGCCCGGGCACCATCTGCTTGCCTGGGAGCAGGCCCAGGTCGACGCAGCCGTGACCGATTTGTTCGGGTTTCACGCCTTACAACTCGGCCTGCCCGAACTGAACGGTCTGCAGACCAACCGCATGCCCCACCGCTGGCTGGCCGGTCGTGACCTGCTTTGCGATTTTGACGCGCTACCTTTCGAAAGCGCCAGCCTCGACCTCGTGCTGCTGCCGCACGCGCTGGAGCTGGCGCCAGACGCCCACGCCTTGTTGCGCGAAGTCGAGCGCGTGCTGCGGCCCGAGGGGCGGCTCATCGTCTTCGGCCTGAACCCGGCCAGCCTGTGGGGGCTGCGCCAGAATCTCGGCCGCCTCAAGCGCCGCGGCGAGCCCTATCTGCCCCGTGATGGCGACTTCATCGGCTACTGGCGGCTGCGCGACTGGCTCAAGCTGCTCAGCTTTGACGTCGAGGCGGCGCGCTTCGGCATCTATCGGCCACCGCTGCGCTCCGAGGCGTGGCTGCAGCGCTGGCGCTGGGTCGACGGCATCGGCTCGCGCTGGTGGCCGGTGCTGGGTGCGGTCTATTTCATCCAGGCGGTCAAGCGCGTGCACGRCATGCGCATGATCGGCCTGGCCAAGAACTCGCGTGCAGCGGCAAAAAAGGCGCCCGCCGTTGCGCTGAACAACCACCACAAAAAAGAATGACCGAACCGACCCCCAAGCCCACCACCCTTATCAAGCGCCCGCAGGTCACCATCTACACCGACGGCGCTTGCAAGGGCAACCCCGGCCCTGGCGGCTGGGGTGCCTGGCTGAGCAGCGGCGGCCACGACAAGGAACTCTTCGGTGGCGAGCGCGAGACGACCAACAACCGCATGGAGCTGACCGCGCCCATCGAGGCCCTGGCCTCGCTCAAGCGCAGCTGCGACGTCGTCGTCTACCTGGACAGCGAATATGTGCGCAAGGGCATCACCGAATGGATCGTCAACTGGCAGCGCCGTGGCTGGAAGACGGCCGACGGCAAGCCGGTCAAGAACGCCGACCTCTGGCAGCGCCTGGACGCGCTGAGGAAGCTCCACACGGTCGASTGGCGCTGGGTCAAGGGWCATKCGGGCGACCCCGGCAACGAGCGCGCGGACATGCTCGCAAACAAGGGTGTCGCCTCGCTCAGTAAAGTCCGCGCCACCTAAGACTCAAGGGAAAAGCGCCCATGAAGTTCCTGCCCCCGCTGATTGCACTGCTGCTGGCCAGTGCCGCGCAGGCCCAGACCTATACCGTCATGTGTGCCAAGGTCAGCTGCGGGCGACTCTTGGTCAACGAGACGGCGACGCGGCTGGAGACCGACCACAGCTACCGCAACAACGGTCGCGGGCCCGACCAGAAAGAAGTGCTGGAGTTGGCGGCCGATGGGGCCTGGCTGAGCTACCGCACCGAGGGCGTCTCAACCTACGGCGCGCGCATCGACGAAAGCTTCGAGCTCAAGGACGGCCGTGCCAGCTGGCGCTCGCCCGTGGACCGCGGCGACAAGCCCGGCGTGGGCCGCGATCTCGTCTATCTGCCCGTGCAGGCCAGCCCGGCCTGGGCCGGCCGCCTGGCGCGCACCCTGCTGCACCGCTCCGACCACCGCGCGGCCGCGTTGCCGGTGGGCCAGATCAGCATCGAGCGCGTGCAGACGCTCAAGCCGGCCGGTGCCAGCTTCGAGGTTGGCCTGTACGCCATCGACGGCCTGGACCTCGATCCCAGCTACCTCTGGCTGCGCGAGGACAACCAGGCGCTGTTCGCCCAGGTCTCGCCGGGCTGGGGCGGCACGCTGCTGCAGGGCTTCGAGGCCGAGATGGACCGGCTGTCCGACGTGCAGAAGGCTGCGCAGCTGGCGCGGCTGGAGCGCCTGGCCAAGACCCTGCCCAAGCCGCTGCCCGGCCTGACCGTCATCGAAGGCGTGCGCTGGTTCGACTCGCAGGCCGCCGCGCTGCGCGGGCCGTCCGATGTCTACCTGCTTGAGGGGCGCATCGCGGCAATAGCCAAGCCCGGCAGCCTGAAGAACGCCGAGCCGGCCCAGCGCATCAGCGGCAAGGGCCGCACGCTGCTGCCCGGCTTTATCGACATGCATGCCCACCTGGACGCCAGCGCGCTGCTGCTGAACCTGGCCGCGGGCGTGACGGCCGTGCGCGATGTCGGCAACAGCAATGCCGACCTGGCCGAACTGAAAGGCCGCATCGAGCGCGGCGAGGTGCTCGGCCCGCGCATCGCGGCCAATGGCTTCATCGAGGGCAAGAGCCCGTTCTCTTCGCAGTCCGACTTCGTGGCCGACAACCTGGACGAGGCCCTGGCCGCCATCGACTGGTACGCCGCCCACGGCTACCGCCAGCTCAAGCTCTACAACTCCATCCGCCCCGAGTGGGTCAAGCCCATGGTGACGCATGCGCGCTCGCTGGGCCTGCGCACCGGCGGCCATGTGCCGGCCTTCATGACGGCGCGCCAGGCGGTCGAGGCGGGCTACGACGAGCTGCACCACATCAACCAGGTCACGCTGAACTTCCTGGTCAGCAAGGGCGACGACACGCGCACCCTGCTGCGTTTCAACCTGCCCGGCGACAAGGCGGCCGACCTCAAGCTCAATGACCGCCGCACGCAGGACTTCCTGGCCCTGCTGAAGAAGAAGGGCACGGTCGTCGATGCGACGATGACGGCCTTCGAGGCCCAGTACACGCAGCGCCAGGGGCAGCCCAATCCCAGCTATGCGATGGTGTCCGCGAACTGGCCGGCTGTGCTGCAGCGCAGCTATCTGTCGGCCGAAGTCGACATGGACGACACCAAGGCCCGGCGCTGGGGCGCGAGCTGGAAGGTCATGATGGACTTGCTGCGCCGCATGCACGCGGCCGGCATCCCGCTGGTGGCGGGTACGGACGCAACGCCCGGCTTTGCGCTGCAGCGCGAGCTGGAGCTCTACGTGCAGGCCGGCATCCCCGCCGCGCAGGCGCTGAAGATCGCGACCTGGAACGGCGCCAGATACAGCGACCGCCTGAGCGAGATTGGCAGCATCGAGCGCGGCAAGCGCGCCGACCTCGTGCTGATCGACGGCGACCCGGTGGCCGACATCCGCGCCATCCGGCGCATTGCGCTGGTCATCAAGGGCGAGCAAGCGCTGTCGCCCTCGGCCCTCTACCAATCCATGGGCATCCTGCCCTTCGTGCCCGCCGCGGAGATCATCAAGTGAAGCCGGAATTGAAGCGATTGGCCGCACTGCTGCTGGCCCTGCCGCTGATCGCCCAGGCCGACACGACGCTGCGCTTCTGCGCCGCCGGCAGCCCCAAGACCTTCGACCCGGCGATGACCGACAGCGGCATCGACCATGTCGCCCACATGCCCATCTTCAGCAACCTCATCGAGGTCAAGCGCGGCACGGATCAATTGATTCCTGGCCTGGCAACGAGCTGGAGCATCAGCCCCGATGGCCTGGCCTATACCTTCGAGCTGCGCCGAGGCGTGACCTGGCATACCGCCGAAGGCTTCAAGCCGACGCGCGAGTTCAATGCCGACGACGTCATCTTCACCTTCGGCCGCCTGCTGAGCCGCGACAGCGCCTTCGCCAAGGCCCTGCCCAGCGTGTCGCCCTATGTGATGTCCTTCGGCTGGGAAAAACTCATCGCCAAGGTTGAGAAGCTGGGCGACCACCAGGTGCGCATCACGCTGGCCGAGCGCGACGCGTCCTTCCTGTCGGCGCTGAGCTTCGCCTTCACGATGATCCAGTCGGCCGAGCTGGGTGCCCAGCTGCTCAAGGCCGGCACGCCGCAGCGCATCACGCAGATGCCCGTCGGCACCGGCCCCTTCCAGTTCAAGAGCTTTCGCGCCGACAGTGTCATCCGCTACGTGAAGCACCAGACGTGGTGGCGCAAGGACGAGAGGCCGCGCGCCGACCAGCTCGTCTTCGCGATCACGACCGATGCCAGCGTGCGCGCCCAGCGCCTCAAGCGCGACGAATGCGACATCGCCTACCCGGTCGGCCCGGCCGAGCTGGACGAGTTGAAGAAGGACCCCAACATCAAACTGGCGACAGCGGCCGGCATGAACATCGGCATCCTGGCCTACAACACCAAGCGCCCGGCCCTGTCCAAGGTCGAGGTGCGCCAGGCCCTGGACATGGCCATCGACAAGGCGGCCATCGTCCGCACCGTCTACGGCGACGCCGGCGTGCTGGCCAGCAGCGTCATCCCGGCCGCCAACTGGGCCCATGACGCCACGCTCAAGCCCGTGCCCTACGATCCGGCCAAGGCCCGTGCCATGTTGCAGAAGGCCGGCGTGCTGCCGCTGGACATCACGCTGTGGGCCATGCCGGTGGTGCGCCCCTACAACCCCAACGGCCAGCGCATGGCGCAGATGATCCAGTCGGACTGGGCCAAGGTCGGCGTCAACGCGCGCATCGTCACCTACGAGTGGGGCGAGTACCTGCGCCGCATCGACGCCGGCGAGCATGACGCCGCGCTCAGCGGCTGGAACGGCGACCCCGAACCCGCCAACACCGCCGGCCAGCTCGCCTGCGGCTCCGCCAGCGGCAGCTTTTGGTGCAACCCGGCTTACGACAAGCTGCTGGCCGAAGCCAGGCAAGCGTTGAAGCAGGAAGACCGCAAGGCCATCTACGCCAAGGCCCAGCGCATCGCGATGACGGAGCTGCCCTGGACGCCCATCGCCCACGGGCGCCTGGCCGTACCCGAGCGCGCGTCGGTCAAGGGCTTCATCCTGGATCTGGATGGCGGCATGTATTTCGACGGTGTCACGCCGCGCTAAACAAGGAAAAAGAGATGAGTATCAAGAGCGACAAGTGGATCCGCCGCATGTGCCAGGAGCACGGCATGATCGAGCCCTTCGAGCCCGGCCAGGTGCGCGAGCAGGACGGCCGCAAGATCATCAGCTACGGCACCTCCAGCTACGGCTACGACATCCGCTGCGCGCCCGAGTTCAAGGTCTTCACCAACATCCACAGCACCGTGGTGGACCCGAAGAACTTCGACGAGAACAGCTTCGTCGACATCAACAAGGACGTCTGCATCATCCCGCCCAACAGCTTCGCACTGGCGCGCACGATGGAGTACTTCCGCATCCCGCGCAATGTGCTGACGGTGTGCCTGGGCAAGAGCACCTATGCCCGCTGCGGCATCATCGTCAACGTGACCCCCTTCGAGCCCGAGTGGGAAGGCTATGTGACGCTGGAGTTCAGCAACACCACGCCGCTGCCGGCCAAGATTTACGCGGGCGAAGGCTGCGCCCAGGTGCTGTTCTTCGAGAGCGACGAGGTCTGCGAGGTCAGCTACAAGGACCGCGGCGGCAAGTACCAGGGGCAGGTGGGGGTGACGCTGCCCAAAGCTTGACCGGGCCCTGCTTCAGCTGCAATCCACGGGCGGTGGAACCGTTGCCTTGGCGTGTGAGCTTCGCCACTCGGTCCACTGCACCGCGATCAGACCCAGCAGGCCGGCGGCAAAGCTGACAAGCAGCCACACCGTGAATGCGGAGGCTGAATCGCCGAACCACAGCCAAAGTATCAAGAAAAGCAAGGCGTCTGCGGCGGCACACAGCAGAACGGTCGGTTTGCGTCGAGGGCGCTTGTCCATGGAGTTTTCGGTTGAGGCGGGTGTCCAGCGTACCGTTGGCTTGGGCGCAGGTGACAGTGAGTTCAATGGCGCGAATGGGCGAGATAGCTTGCCAGTCCGATCCGACCCGCCCGCATCACCCTTTTGTGATTCCATCGAAACAAGGGCGCCAGCACCGGCGCCAGCCAGCGCAGGATGCCTGGCGGCAGCGTGACGCGCCAGACGAAGGTGACGTCGGTATGCCCGCCCGCCTCCGGCAGGGCTTGCTTCATCAGCCAGATGCCTTCCCCCGCCAGCGTGCCGCCCGCCCGGGCGCGCAGGCGCTCTTCGCGCAGCACTTCCGTCACCTCCAGCACCAGGTGCAGCCGGTAGCCCAGGCCGGTTCGGAAGGTGAGCTGCTGCTGGCGGCCCACGCCCTGGGCGTCGCCGTCGACGAGGCGTTTCACGGCGACGACGCCCGGCCACCACAGCGGCCAGTGCTCGGTCTGGGTGATGGCCTGCCAGACACGGGGAACCGGCGCATCCAGGCGCCAGTGGCTGACGAGGTCAAAAAAGGCGACTTGAGGCATGCAAAGGGGATACGCCAGGCTACCCAGGGTAGATGCCTAGGTTTACGCTGCATCCGGAATTCTTACCGCTGCGTATCAGCCTTACATGACCTCGACCATCGCCACCCCCGCCCAGGCCCGCGCCATCCGCCGGCGCCTGCTGGAGCGCGTGGCCGACACCGATGACAGCCACCTGACCGTGCCCGCGGGTGCGGCCGGCTGGCAGCCTTTCGGCGACGGCGTGCAGATCAAGGTCTTGCATGAGAACGAGGGCATTCTGAGCTATCTGCTGCGCTTGGCGCCCGGCGCCCGGCTCGAGGCCCACCGCCACCCGGTGGATGAGGAATGCCTGGTGCTGGAAGGCACGCTCAAGGTCGGCAGCCGGATCGAGGTCGGCCCCGGCGGCTATCACCTGGCCCGCGCTGGCAGCCTGCACGCCGGCATCAGCACCGAGACGGGTGCCACCATCTTTCTGCGCGGCGCCGAGCCGCATGCGGACCAACTGTTGGTTTGAGGACATCACATGACCCTGCCACACCCCACCGAAGCTGTCGACGAGCCACCCAATCCGGCGCTGCTGTTCGACGACGTCGAGCTGCCGGACGCCGATATGGAAGAGGGCGGTGCCATCGAGGCCGCCGCCGCCAAGCCCGGCTGCCCTTCGCTGGACGACGCCCAGCTTGCCGCCTGGATCGAGGGCATCGTCGACCACGACGAGCGCGCGTTGCTGGCCCTGTATGAAGCGACGCTGTCGCGCGTCTACGGTCTGGTGCTGCGGCTGGTACGCCGCAGCCAGCTGGCTGAAGAAGTGGCCGAGGAGGTGTTTTTCCAGGTCTGGCGTCAGGCGCCGCGTTTTGACCCCGAGCGCGGTCGGCCGTTGACCTGGCTGTTGGGCATGGCCCGCTCGCGCGCCATCGACGCGATCCGCCGCGAGGCTCGCTTCCAGCATGAGGAGCTCGACGAAGAGAGCGTGCCGTTGTCGGCGCCCGCGGCCGAGTCCGGCGACGAGCTGCTGTCCGTGGCCCAGGGACACGCCGAACTGCATCGCGCCCTGCTGCTGCTCAAGCCCCAGCCGCGCCAGCTCGTCGCGCTGGCCTTCTTCAATGGCCTGTCGCATGAAGAGATCGCCAGCCAGACCAGCCTGCCGCTGGGCACCGTCAAATCCCAGATCCGCCGCGCCTTGATCACACTGCGCGAGGCCTTGGGCGACATTGGCGCGCATGCGCTGCCGGCCTGAAGGGAGGACGCCATGACGACGCTGCCCCCTACCTCCAAATCCGCCCCCGAATCCAGCCCCGAATCCGATGCGGGTGACGACATGACGCCGTTGCTCAGTGAACCCTTTGCAAGCGCCTGGGCGGCCCCCGCGTCGCCCGGCCGCCTCGGTGAACGCCTGAGCGGCCGCCTGCAGCAATCGCTCGACGCCGAGCGCGGCATGGTCACCGTGCGCCGTCGCCGCACCGAGCCCGAGGCGCTGGCCGACGGCGTCCATCAACGCTGGCTCTACCGTGCCCCCGAGGGCCAGGCGTTGCGCCCGGGCGAACCGCGTGCGGCCCGCGTCATCGAGCTGCAGCCCGGCGCCCGCCTGGACCTGGCCGCTGCCGGCGCACGCGAATTCCTCGTCGTGCGCGGCAGCGTCGATGTGGATGGCGAGCTTCTGGGGCTGCGCGACTTCCTGCTGCTGCCCGCCGGCAATACGCCGCAGCTCGCCACCCGCGATGGCGCCCATGTCTTCGTGCGCGAGGCCGAGGGCCACGCCAGCGAGCGCACGCTGGTGCGCGACGCCGAGGCCGGCTGGCCCGAGTTCGCGCCCGGCATCCGCCGGCGCGTGCTGTGGGCGGGCGGCGGCCAGGCCGCGCTGCTCTACCGTGCCGACCCCGGCGCCAGCGTGCCCGTGCACAGCCACGGCCATGACGAGGAATGCCTGATGGTGCAGGGCGAGCTCTTCCTCGATGACGTCCTGCTGCAGCAAGGCGACTACCAACTGGCCCCCGCGGGCACCGGCCACCGCATCACCGAGACTGACACGGGCGTCATCATCTACGCGCACGGCGATCTCGACCTGCAGTTCACTTGAGCGGCATCAGCGCGGACAAGCCCGGTCTTTTCGGGCTTTATCCGGTCTTTGTTTTGCCGAGGCCCCGGCACGATGGCAGCCATCACAGCCAAGCTGTCCGAGGCCCGTCATGCTCATCCCGCTGCACCTGATCCCCATCCCCGCCGACGAACCCCGCGGCCTGGGCGACCCGGGTCATGCCTGGAGCGGCCTGAAGATCGCGCAGGGCGTCAATCTCGGCGACATCCGCGCTCTCGGCCTGACGGTGGCGGGCGCCACCAGCGGTCCGGTCAACAGCCGCGACCTGCTGCGCTTTGGCCAGCTGATGAACGATGCCGGCCTGGCCATCAACCCGACGCGCATGCTCTACGACCGCCAGTACGCCTACGAGCGCCTGGCCGACGGCCACGCCAGCGACCACCCCGGCCTGCGCGAGCTGGCGTTGGACCTGTTCGAGGCTTATCAATCCGCCGGCGAATGGATCGGTATGACGCATTGAGGGGCTGACCGTCCCCTGATCGCGGGGCTTCCCGCAAGCCGAAGCCTGCCTTTCCTCACCCCGGGGATTTGCCGCCTCCGAGTTACCCTCGCGGTTTCGTCTTTTTGCCGAACCGCTCCATGACACGTCACTCCCTTTCGCTGCTGGCCCTTGCGGCCCTGGCCGCAGCCACCGCCCATGCCGACGAAGGCATGTGGATGCCCAAGCAACTGCCGCAGATCGCCAAGAGCCTGAAGGCTGGCGGTTTGGCCATGGACCCGGCCAAGCTCAAGGATCTGACCGACTTTCCGATGGGTGCCGTGGTGTCGCTGGGTGGCTGCACGGCCAGCTTCGTGTCGCCCCAGGGCCTGGCGGTGACCAACCACCACTGCGCCTACGGCAGCATCCAGTACAACTCCAAGCCCGACCGCGACCTGCTGAAGAACGGCTTCTACGCCGCCACGCTGGCCGATGAACTGCCCGCCGCGCCCGGCAGCCGCATGTGGGTGACCGTGGACCTGAAGGATGTCAGCGCCGAGATCCTCAACGACAAGACCCGCGCCCTGACCGGCAAGGCCCGCACCGACGCCATCGAGGCGACCGAGAAGAGCCTCGTGGCCGCCTGTGAGGCCGACAAGGGCCACCGCTGCAACGTCTACGCCTTCTTCGGCGGCCTGCAGTACCAGCTGATCAAGCAGCTTGAGATCCGTGACGTGCGCCTCGTGCACGCGCCGGCCACCGGCGTGGGCCTGTTCGGCGGCGACGCCGACAACTGGGTCTGGCCGCGCCACACCGGCGACTACAGCTTCTACCGCGCCTATGTCGGCCCGGACGGCAAGCCGGCCGAGTTCAGCAAGGACAACAAGCCCTATCTGCCCAAGCATCACCTGAAGATGGCGAGCAGCCCCCTGAACGCCGGCGACTTCGTCATGGTGGCCGGCTACCCGGGCCGCACCGACCGCCACCGCCTGCCCACCGAGGTCGACTTCGCCTTCGGCTGGCAGCAGCCGACGCAGGCTCGCGTGATGGGCGAGGCCATCGACCTGATCAAGGCCGAGACCGCCGGCCGCCGTGACGGCGAGATCAAGATGGCCGCGCGCATGCAGGGCCTGCAGAACTACTACAAGAACCTGCAGGGCCAGCAGCAGAGCTACGACGGCAGCGACATCCTGGCCCGCAAGAAGGCCGAGTTCGACAAGCTCAAGGCCTGGGTCAACGGCTCGCCAGAACGCAAGGCCCGCTATGGCGCCGATGTCGCCGCGGCGCAAAGCCTGCTGGCTGAGCGCGAGGCCATCACGCGCGCCGAGCTGCTGGCCAATTTCATGACGCCCGCCCTGCTGACTTCGGCCCGCCAGCTCTACCTCGTGGCGCAGGAGCGCGCCAAGCCCGATGCCGAGCGCAAGTCCGGCTACCAGGAGCGCGATCTGCCGCGCCTGCGCGCCGCCCAGCAGACGCTGGACCGCCGCTACGACGAGCAGACCGACAAGCGCCTGGCCTCGCACTTCCTGGCCCAGTACCTGGCCCAGCCGGCCAACACGCTGAACCCGGCCTGGGTGGATGCATACGGCCTCAAGACTGGTCAGGACGAAGCCAGCATCCGCGCCCAGCTGGACAAGCTCTACGCGGGCAGCAAGCTCTCCGACACCGCTGTTCGCATGGCCTGGCTGGACAAGGACGTGGCGGCCTTCAAGGCCAGCGACGACGCCTTCATCAAGGCCGCCGTGGCGCTGTACGACGATGACCGCCGCCTCGAGAACCGCGACAAGGAGCTGGGCGGCAGGCTGCAGAAGGCCTATGCCGGCGTGCAGCAGGCCATGATCGACTACCACGCCAGCCGCGGCGAGGCCGTCTACGCCGATGCCAACAGCACGCTGCGCATCAGCTACGGCAAGGTCGAGGGTCGCAACCCCGGCACCGACGGCAGCACCTGGACGCCGTTCACGACGCTGCGCGGCATCGTCGCCAAGCACAAGGGGCCCGACGAGGCCGGCGGCGAGTTCAATGCGCCCGCCGAGCAGCTTGCCGCCATCAAGGCGCGCAACTTCGGCAAGTACTACGTGAAGGGCCTGGACTCGGTGCCCGTGAACTTCCTGTCCACGCTGGACACGACCGGTGGCAACTCCGGTAGCCCGGTGCTGAACAAGAACGCCGAACTGGTGGGCCTGTTGTTCGACGGCACGCTGGACGCGGTGATCTCGGACTGGAGCTTCGACCCCAAGATGGTCCGCAGCATCTCGCTGGACGCGCGCTACATGCTGTGGCAGATGAGTACCGTCGACAAGACGACGCGGCTGCTCGACGAGATGGGTGTGAAGTAAGCTAGCGCGTCCAATGCAAACCGGCCTCCAGGGGCCGGTTTTTCGTTTTCATGCGGACCGAGCGCCGGGCCGCTCCCTAGCCGGCCCGCGTAAGGCGATGTGCTTGCGGCTCAATGCCGCAAGCATCGGCGTCCCCGCGGGGGCTGAGGCCGGACACATGGCGCCCAGTGGGCGGCATGTGCCTGCCGAAGGGCTGCGGTGCAAGCCGCAGCGCGGTCTGCAAGACCGACTGGACTCGCCCGCGTTCAGCGGGGCGGGACCAGGCGAGGGGCTTCATCACTCCTTGACGACGGCCTCGACCTGGATGCGCAGGTTCACATCCATCTTGAAGCCCCAGTCCTTGCCCGCGGTGAGGCCGAAGTCTTCGCGGTTGAACGAGCCCGAGGCGTCGGCACCACACCAGTCCCGCTTGAACATCGGGTGGGGCATGCACTTGAGCTGGTGGATGGCCAGCGTCATCGGCTTGGTCTTGCCGTTCAACGTCAGCTCGCCAACGAGCCGGGTCGGCACGCCGCCTGTCGCGCCCTCGAAGCGGCCCTTGAAGCTGGCGCTGGCCGGGCTCTTCTCCAGGTTGAAGAAATCCTTGCCCTTGGCCCAGCCGTTCATGGCTTCCAGACCGAAGTCGATGCTGGCCAGGTCCATCTGCACGTCGACGCTGCCGCTGCCATTGGCCTTGTCGAAGACGATGGTGCCCGAGTTCTTCGTCAGCTTGCCGCGCCAGAAGGACATACCCATGTGGTCGGCCTCGAAGCTGGGGTAGGTGTGGGCCGGGTCGACGACATAGGTGGCGGGTGCGGCCTGGGCTAGCGTGGCGGCGAACAAGACGGGGAGCAGAGTCAGTCGGTTCATGGGAATCTCCTGTGAAGGGTGGTGAGAGGCGCTTGCCTGACACTATGACGAAGCGGGCCGCGCGATTTCGACAGCAGCCTGCAAATTTCCCTGCCCCATGATCGCCCGTCTCCTCCTCACCCTGCTCGCGCTCGCCCTTGCTGCCTGTGCACCCCTGAAGCCCCAGCCAACCACCGAGAAGCGCTACAGCGCCGCCGAACTGCTGGCGCTGCGCCCGGCCGATTTCAGCTGGCCCGCCATGTCGACGGCGGGCGAACGTGCTCAGCGCGAGGCGGCCCTGGCCGACATCCGTGCCCGCATCGCCCTGCCGCCCGGCCCCGAGCGCGACGCGGCGCTGCCCAAGCTGTTTGACCTGGTGGCGCAGTACAACCTGGAGATCGACGCCGCCCGGCCGCTGCTGCTGCAGGCCCTGCCGACTCTGGCCAGCCGGGACGTGGACTACCAGCGTGCGCTGCTGACCGCGGCGCGTGCTCTGTACGCGGCCCCGAACGAAGCTGCAGTGCAGGCCGCGTTGCAGCCGCTGCTGACCCAGCTCACGGCGAGCAAGCCTTTTGCCATCGCGGCCTACACGCTGAAAGCGATGAACCCCGGCTACGCGGAATTCATCCGCGACCTCGTGCCGCGCCAGTTCCCGCAGTGGCGCGACGACCCGCGCCTGGTGGCGTTGATGGACGACGTGGCCCCGGTGCGCATGGCCCAGCCGCCGCTGGCCGACCTGCTCGCCGCGCCGCTGCGCCCGGGCCTGCCCGTCATCTACAGCCTGCAACGCCGTGGCCGTGCCGACATGGGCCTCGTGCTGGTGCGCGCTGCCGATGGCCGCTTCGTGCGTGATGCGAGCGGCCGGCTCTTCGCCCAGCCCCAGCTCGCGCTCTCGCGCAGCGGCCTGCCCGGCACCATCACGAATGGCAACACGCCGCAAGGTCTCTTCACCCTCGTTGGCGCCGGCACGGCCACCAACCCCAACATCGGCCCCACGCCCTATCTGCACAGCAAGCTGCCCATCGAGGCGACGGTGGCCGAGTTCGAGCACGCTGACCCCTCCATCGAATGGAGCGAGGCCGCCTACGAGAGCTTCCTGCCGCCGAGTTGGCGCGCCTATTCCGGCATCAAGGAAGCCTGGCTGGCCGGCCGCGCCGGGCGCGACGAGCTGCTCATCCACGGCACGACCCTCAATCCGGCCTACTACGCCGGCACGAGCTACTTTCCCGGTACGCCGCAGCAGGGCTGCATGATCTCCAACGAAGACTGGGACCCCGCCACCGGCCGCCTTCTTGCCAGCCGGCAGCTGACGCTGGCGCAGACCTATGCGGCCGCCAGCCCGCGCAATGACCTGGCGGGCTATCTCGTTGTCGTCGAGCTGGCGGGCGAGGGGGCCGTGAGCCCAACCGAGGCCGCCGCGCTGGTGCAGGCGGCCGGACGATGATGGAGACCGTATGCGAACCTGCGTGATTGCCGCCTTGGCTCTTGCTCTGGCCATGCCTTGCGCCGTGATGGCGGAGGACGCCGCTCCCAAGCTCACGCCCAGTGCCGATGGCCAAGAGCTGATCGACGCTGCCACCGGGCTGGCCTGGTCACGCTGTGTGGAGGGCAGGCACTGGGATGGTCGGCGCTGCGACGGCGAGATCAAGCTCTTCACCCATGCCGAGGCGCTGGTGTCGGCCCGCACGCGCAGCGAGGCCGAAGGCCGGCTCTGGCGCGTGCCCCGCGCGCAGGAGTTCAAGCGCCTGCCCGAACACATCGGCGGCAAGCAGCAAGCCGCCGTGCTCATGCCCGATGCGCCCAGTGGCTGGTACTGGACCAGTACCGTGCGCATCGAGAGCGAAGCCGTGAACACCTACAGCTACGCCAACGTGCAGCGCGGCACGACCGAGCGGCAGGTCGACCGGCTGTCCCCTCAGACGGGTTGGGTGGTGGAGCAGCCTGGCGGCGCGGTGCGCAGCAGTCACAAGCGCGAGAAGCAGCTGGTGCGTCTCGTGCGCACGCTGGCGCCCTGACGGGCTCCTTCAGCGGGGAACTCAGGTAGGACGTGCCCGATGCGACGTTCGCCTCGCCGGTAAAGTGGTCGCCACCACGTTTTCCCGGTTCTGCCATGTCACTGCGTAGCCTTGCGATTGCGACGATTCTTCTTGCCGCACTCGGCCTGGTCTGGCAGAAGCAGGAACAGCTGCAGGCATGGCTGGGGGCAGCGCGCGCGTCAAGCACATCGGCACCGAGCCTCGGCGAGCCGTTGGTCGCTGCCCGCCCGGCGGCCGATGCCGCTACCTCCACGTCGGCCAGGTCCCGGCCGGCAGGCTTGCGCAAATGTGTCAAAGGCCAGCAGGTTTCGTATACGAATGTCGAGTGCCCGCCCGGCCACCAGGAGCTGGCCGTGACAGCAGCGCCCGTCAACGTGCTGCCGGCCACGCCGGTCAGCAAGCCGGCCGAATTCAGCAGCGGACCGTCGTCGCTTCACAAGGCGTTGGACCTGACGCGTGACGACACGCTGAGGGAGCGGGCCATAGAACGGGCAGTCAACGGGAACCGCTGAAGTGGAGCAGCCGCCAGCTAAAGTCCCAACATGACTAGACAAGCTACCACCCCCCGTCTGGCCGGCCACAAGCTGGTCGAGGCGCTGATTGCCCAGGGCGTCGACACGGCCTTCGGCGTTCCTGGCGAGTCCTACCTCGCCGTGCTCGATGGCTTCCACGAGTACGCCGACAAGATCCGCTTCATCGCCTGCCGCCAGGAAGGCGGCGCGGCCTTCATGGCCGAGGCGCAGGGCAAACTGACCGGGCGGCCCGGCATCTGTTTCGTGACCCGGGGCCCGGGCGCCACGAACGCCAGCATTGGCCTGCACACGGCCTTCCAGGATTCGACGCCGATGATCCTCTTCATCGGCCAGGTCGCCAGCGATCAGCGCGACCGCGAGGCCTTCCAGGAGGTGGACTACCGCCAGATGTTCGGCCCCGGCACGCTGGGCATGGCGAAGTGGGTGGGCGAGGTGCATGACGCCGAGCGCCTGCCCGAGTACGTGGCACGTGCCTTTCACACCGCCATGCAGGGCCGGCCCGGCCCGGTTGTGCTGGTGTTGCCCGAGGACATGCTGACCAAACCCATCACGGCGCCCGTGCTGCCGCCCGTGCGTCCCGCCGAAGCGGCGCCGACGCCGGCCGCCCTGGCCGAGCTGTGCGAGCGCCTGGCAGCGGCCAGGAAGCCTTTCGTTATCGCCGGCGGCGGCGGCTGGACGCCTGAGTCCACCGCCGCGCTGCAGGCCTTTGCCGAGGCGTGGGGCTTGCCGGTGGGCTGCGCATTCCGCTTCCAGGACCTGTTCGACAATCGCCACCCGTTGTACGCCGGTGACGTGGGCATCGGCATCAATGCCAAGCTGGCCGCGCGCGTGAAAGAGGCCGACCTCATCCTCGCCATCGGCCCGCGCCTGGGCGAGATGACGACCGGTGGCTACACGCTGCTGCAGGCGCCGAGGCCCGCTCAAGCGCTCATCCACATCCACGCCGGTGCCGAGGAGTTGGGCCGCGTCTACACGGCCGAGCTGCTCATCAACGCGAGCATGAGCACGGCCGCCCCGGCCCTGGCCGCGCTGGCCCCGCCCGCCAACATTCCCTGGCGTGCATGGGCCGAGGCGGCCCATGCCGACTACGAGGACAACCTCGTGCCCGTGCCGGTGGCGCCGCTGGACATGGCCGAGGTCATCCGCCTCATTGATGCCAAGCTGCCCGAGGGCACCATCTTCACCAACGGCGCCGGCAACTACAGCGGCTGGCTGCACCGCTTCCATCGCTACACGGCGCTGCACCGCGAGGGCCGCAGCCAGCTGGCGCCAACCTCGGGCGCCATGGGCTATGGCGTGCCCGCCGCGGTCGCTGCCTCATTGCTGCAGCAGGACCGCTGGGTCGTCAACATCGCCGGCGACGGCGACTTCCTGATGACGGGCCAGGAACTGGCCACGGCCACCGGCTATGGCGCCAAGAAGCTGCTTGTCGTGGTCGTGGACAACGGCACCTACGGCACCATCCGCATGCACCAGGAGCGCGAGTACCCGGGCCGCGTGTCGGGCAGTGACCTCTTCAACCCCGACTTCGCCCAACTCGCCGAGGCCTTCGGCTTCGTGGCCTTCAGGGCCGAGAGCACGGAGCAGGTCGGCCCGGCATTGGATGCGGCAATAGCGGCGGGCCGGCCGGCGCTGATCCACCTGCGGCTGTCGTCCGACGTCAGCACCTCGCGCACGACGCTGACCGCCATCCGCGAAGCGGCGCTGAAGGTCGGTCACGCTTGAGCTGACATTGCACGCGGCGGTGCAAAACGGCGCGACCCAAGAAAAAACGGCGGCCCGAAGGCCGCCGTTTTGGCGTGAGCTGAAGCTCTATCAGGCGCGGCGACGGCGCACCAGGCCCAGGCCCAGCAGCGAACCGGCGACGAGTGCCAGGCTGGCCGGTTCGGGCAGCTGACGCACTTGTTCCTTGGTGCCGATCGTGAAGCTGTCGAAGGCGAAGATGTCGCCGGAGCCGACGGTCGACAGGAAGCGAATCCGGTCGAATTCTTCAGAGGCGTTGGAGGCGATCAGGCCGAAGTACAGGACGCTGCCGTCAGCGACGTTCTGCGCTGCGGTGGTGACGACTTGCGAGCCGACCACGACGCCGCCCTTGGAGAGTTCCAGCGTCAGGGTGCCGCCGAAGTCGCCCAGGTCAATGCCGTAGAAGCCGAAGGCTGCCAGGGAATTGGTGAAGTCGACTTGGAAGGGGCTGCCGCCACCGGCAGACACTTCCCAGTAGCGGGTGCCACCGGGGACAGAGTAGCGGCCAGCGCCGTTGGTGTTGCCGGCGGTGTTGGTGGCGACAGAGCCAGCGCCGTTCAGCGTGGCGGTGCCGGCAGCGCCGAAGTCCAGGGCCAGCGGCGCGCCGCCAGCACGGGTTTCGAAGTTTTCCGTGCCAACGCCGACGAGGTTGCTCTTGAAGCTGGTTTCAGCAGCCATCGAGTTCGTGGGAGCGACTTGTGCGCTGGCATTGCCGTTGTTGTCGACGCCGGTGAAGACGAGGTAGGCGTTGGCGCTGCCAGCGGCCATCAGGCCTGCGGCAAGTGCCACGGAGGTAAGGAACTTGGTCATCGAGAACTCCCTTGAGGGTTGCTGAAGATGCGGAAAAAACCGCCAGACAACCTCCGTTAGCACCACCCGTGCCAAGTTACCTAAGTCATTGTTGGTACACACTAATTCCTATTCACGGGTGTGTCCGAATGAAATGACTGTCAATGTTTTCGACATAGATATTCTAGGGGGGTGGAATAAATGATGACCTTGCGCGGGCCAGCATACGGCCACGCCGAGCAGCGCGCGCGGGAGCGCGGCGACGACAATCCCGGCATGCCTGCCATCGACCTCCCACTGCGCGGCGAGTTCATCGAACTCGACAAATTGCTCAAAGCCACCGGCCTGGCCGACAGCGGCGGCCGGGCGCGCGCGCTGATCACGGCCGGTGAGGTCAGGGTGGACGGCCAAGTCGAGTTGCGCAAGACGGCCAAGATGCGCACCGGCCAGCTCGTTGAGTTTGGCGGCCAGCAGGTCAGGGTGATCCAGGGGCCGAGCGGCGATTGACTCGGCCGTCATGACGGTGAGGCGTTCATCGTGCGAGCGGCCGACAACGCTGCCTGCGGGTTCGCCTCGCCCCCTGAACAAATGCCCTCAGGGATTGCCCGGCGTTGACCGTCAATCCCAAAAACGAAACACTGTTCCAACTGCTCGCTGAGCCGAAACCGCTGACCGGATACCGCCGGGTGGCCGGGGTTTCGTCAGCCGACGCAGTGCGAGGCGCCTGCTGTGCCCGCTCCCCTGTTTGACGCCCAAGCGAGCCGGTGCCGCGAGGGCCGAAGCGCCATCTCGGCCTGCCGCCGATCCCCCGTCCCCTGCCATTGCTGAAGCGCTGCGCGCCTGACCCCTGACGGGTCGGTGCCAGGCGGGCCTGCGCCTGCTTCCTTGCGAACGCTCGAGCCCAGGGGGCGGCATGCCCAACAAAGACAAAGCGCGCGCTGTACGAGCGCGCCAGGAGACATGCCATGACCCCAGTCCACCGAATCAGGGGGCTAGTGCCCCCCGTGAGCGGCAAAACGGCCGCAATCGAGGCGAAACGCGGAGCCAGGTTGGACACCTGGCGAGCAGTTTCAACGACGAGTGCGGCCGTTTTGCCGCTCACCCTTCGGGCCGAGCCGGGAAAGGGGGCAGGGCGGTGTTGCGGCTCTAGCCCAGGCTCCCAGCCTGTGCTGCAAGCCGCGCCTACCCCAGCCCCCTTTCYCGRCTCGGCGGGGGGCGCTAGTCCCCTGATTCGGTGGACTCGGCCCAAGCTGGGCC
>NZ_JBFUMN010000055.1:0-35163 GCF_054049335.1 Roseateles sp. P5_E1 | reverse complement strand
GCGGGTGTAGCTCAGTTGGTAGAGCGCAACCTTGCCAAGGTTGAGGTCACGAGTTCGAGCCTCGTTACCCGCTCCAAAAAATCGGTCGCACCGATGTTCAGCTGCAAGGCCGAATGAAATGCGCGGGTGTAGCTCAGTTGGTAGAGCGCAACCTTGCCAAGGTTGAGGTCACGAGTTCGAGCCTCGTTACCCGCTCCAATTCACGGGAGATTCGATCAGTCGGATCTCCCGTTTTCTTTGGCACTTTGCGCGCAGCCTCTGACACGCAGGGGTTTGTTGGCTGCATCTAACGGTACTCCGTGAGGCAACGCGCAAAGCGCCTGATCTTTTCTGCGGCCCGGATAATTCCGCTCGCCGCCCGGGTGGCGAAATCGGTAGACGCAGCGGACTTAAAATCCGCCTTCTGGAAACGGAAGTACGGGTTCGAGTCCCGTCCCGGGCACCAAGCCTTCAAACGGTCAGCGCGTGCTGGCCGTTTTTGCTTTCCGGCTGCCACGCCTGAACGGCTATGTCTTTCCAGCCCAGCACCTGCGCGAGCCACGCGCGCAGCGCCGCGGGGTTCCCACTCGTTTCGACGGCGAGGGACGGCTCTCCCGTGCTGGCTCCCCAGAGATCGGCCGCACGTCGCGCGACGGCGGTCTCGATGCGTAGCAATTTGACGGATGGACCGAGCGCCGCCTGCCACAGCGGCTCGATCAGCGGATAGTGCGTGCACCCCAGCAGCGCCGTGTCCACGCCGGCAGCGCGCAGCGGCGCGCAGTAGTGCTCGACGAGGGCGCGTAGCTCAGCGCTGGCGAGGTCACCAGCTTCGATGCGGTCGACGACGCCGGGGCAGCCCTGCACGACGACTTCGTGCGCACCGGCGTGCCGCTCGACCAGCGCAAGCAGCCGAGCGCTTGTTGCCGTGGCCGGCGTGGCCAGCAGGCCGATCCGGCCATTGCGCGTCGCCGCAACCGCGGGTTTGATGCCTGGCTCGGTGCCCACGAAGGGAAGGGTGGGCCAACGCGCGCGCAGCGCCTCGATGGCGTGCGCCGTGGCCGTGTTGCAGGCAACGACGATGAGCTCGGCGCCGCTGGCGATCAGATGTTCGGCGATGACCAAGCTGCGCTGTTGGATGTCTTCGGGCGTGCGAGCACCGTAGGGGGCATAGGCCGTATCGGCGAGGTAGCGCAGGCGTACACCGGGCAGCAGCTGGCGCAGTTCGTGCAACACCGTGAAGCCGCCGACACCGGAGTCGAAGATGCCGATTTCTCGGCTCGGGGAGGGATCGATCTGCATGGGCGCGAGCAGTCTAGCTTCGCGATTCGAGAGGCCTCCCCAAAAAGAGTTCCCCCAGCGCTGTCCGGCGTCTGGCTAGAATCGAACGATCGTGCTTTTTTAAGCGCAGCTCTCCCGAAGAGCGCCCGTAGAATCTGGTTAACGTTTACGTCAATTCGAGCTGGAGTTTTCGATGAAGGTCTTGGTTCCTGTCAAACGCGTCGTCGACTACAACGTCAAGGTGCGCGTCAAGAGCGACGGCACGGGCGTCGACATTGCCAATGTGAAGATGTCGATGAATCCCTTCGACGAGATCGCCGTCGAAGAGGCCGTGCGCCTGAAGGAGAAGGGCGTCATCACCGAGGTGATCGCCGTGTCCTGCGGTGTCACGCAATGCCAGGAGACCCTGCGCACTGCCATGGCCATCGGTGCCGACCGCGCCATCCTGGTGGAGACACCTGCAGATCTCGAACTGCAGCCACTGGCCGTCGCCAAGCTGCTGAAGGCGCTGGTCGACAAGGAAGGCCCGAGCCTGGTCATCCTCGGCAAGCAGGCCATCGATGACGATTGCAACCAGACCGGCCAGATGCTGGCCRCGCTGACGGGCATGCCGCAGGGCACGTTCGCCTCCAAGGTGGAGGTGGCCGGCGACAAGGTGTCCGTTACTCGTGAAGTGGACGGCGGCCTCGAGACCGTGTCGCTGAGCCTGCCGGCCGTCATCACGACCGACTTGCGCCTGAACGAGCCGCGTTACGTGACGCTACCCAACATCATGAAGGCCAAGAAGAAGCAGCTCGACATCGTCAAGCCTGCCGACCTGGGCGTGGACGTGACGCCGCGCATCAAGACGCTGAAGGTCAGCGAGCCGCCCAAGCGCGGCGCTGGCGTGAAGGTGGCCGATGTGGCCGCTCTCGTCGCCAAGCTGAAGAACGAAGCCAAGGTCATCTGACCGCTCGCCCCCGATTTGGAGACTTTGAGATGACCGCACTCGTCATTGCAGAACACGACAACGCCCACATCAAGGGCGCCACGCTGAACACCGTCACTGCTGCCGCTGCCACGGGCGGCGAAGTGCATGTGCTGGTGGCCGGCCACAACGCCGCCGCCGCCGCCGCCGCTGCCGCCCAGATCGCCGGCGTCACCAAGGTGCTGCACGCCGACTCGGCCGCGCTGTCCGAAGGCCTGGCCGAGAACGTCGCCGCGCAAGTCATCGCGCTGGCGTCTGGCTACAGCCACCTGCTGTTCCCCGCCACCGCTGCGGGCAAGAACGTCGCACCCCGCGTTGCCGCGCTGCTGGACGTGGCTCAGCTGAGCGACGTGACCAAGGTCATCAGTGCCGACACCTTCGAGCGCCCGATCTACGCCGGCAACGCCATCGCCACCGTGCAGAGCAGCGATGCGACCAAGGTGCTGACCGTTCGCACGACGGGCTTCGACCCGGCCGCTGCATCCGGTGGTTCGGCTGCCGTCGAAACCGTGGCCGCCGCCGCCGACAGCGGCAAGAGCAGCTTTGTCGGCCGTGAGGTGACCAAGAGCGACCGCCCCGAGCTGACCGCCGCCAAGATCATCGTGTCAGGTGGCCGCGCGCTGGGCTCGAACGACAAGTTCATGGAGGTGCTGACCCCGCTGGCCGACAAGCTCGGCGCGGCCCTCGGCGCTTCGCGCGCCGCCGTTGACGCGGGCTACGCGCCCAACGACTGGCAGGTGGGCCAGACCGGAAAGATCGTCGCCCCCCAGCTCTACGTGGCTTGCGGCATCTCGGGCGCCATCCAGCATCTGGCCGGCATGAAGGACTCCAAGGTCATCGTCGCGATCAACAAGGACCCGGAAGCACCGATCTTCTCGGTGGCCGACTACGGCCTGGAAGCTGACCTGTTCACGGCCGTGCCGGAACTCGTCGCCGCGCTGTAAATCCACGCGCCACCGCACTCCGGGCGCCCCGACTTCGTCTGTCGCGGCGCCCTTTTTGCCTCTTTCAGGAGTAACCAATGAGTTACCGCGCCCCCGTCAAGGACATGCTCTTCAACATCCAGCACCTCGCCGGTCTGGAGACCCTAACGAAACAAGTCCCTGCCTTTGAGGACTTCGGCCTGGACACGGCCGCCGCCGTGCTGGAGGAATGCGCCAAGCTGACGCAGGACGTCATCGCGCCGCTGAACTTCGAGGGTGACAAGAACCCGTCGAGCTGGAAGGACGGCGTGGTCACGACGACACCCGGCTTCAAGCAGGCCTTCCGTGCCTACGCGGAGGGCGGCTGGCAGGGTTTGGTCCATCCGACCGAATTCGGCGGCCAGGGCGCACCCAAGACGATTGCGGCGGCCTGCAACGAGATGCTGCAGTCGGCCAACATGAGCTTTGCGCTGTGCCCGCTGCTGACCGATGGCGCCGTCGAGGCGCTGCTGACCGCGGGCAGCGACGAGCAGCGCGCCGTCTACATCCCCAAGCTGCTGGACGGCTCGTGGACCGGCACGATGAACCTGACCGAGCCGCAGGCGGGCTCCGACCTGGCGCTGGTGCGCACGCGCGCCGAGCCAGTGGGCGATGGCACCTACAAGATCTTCGGCACCAAGATCTTCATCACCTACGGTGAGCACGACATGGCCGAGAACATCGTCCACCTCGTGCTGGCCCGCGTCGTCGGCGCGCCCGAGGGCGTGAAGGGCATCAGCCTGTTCCTGGTGCCGAAGTTCCTCGTCAATGCCGACGGCGCGCTGGGCGCCCGCAACGATGCGCACTGCGTGTCCATCGAGCACAAGATGGGCATCAAGGCCAGCCCGACGGCGGTGCTGCAGTTCGGCGATCACGGCGGCGCCGTGGGCACGCTGATCGGCCAGGAGAACCGCGGCCTGGAGTACATGTTCATCATGATGAACGCGGCCCGTTACGGCGTGGGCCTGCAGGGCATTGCGATCGCCGACCGCGCGTATCAGAAGGCCGTGGGCTATGCGAAGGACCGCGTGCAGTCGCGCCCGGTGGACGGTTCGGTGGCTGGCAGCGCTGCCATCATTCACCACCCCGACGTGCGCCGCATGCTGATGACGATGCGCGCGCTGACCGAGGGCTGCCGCGCGATGGCGAGCACGGCCGCAGCGGCCTTCGATGCGGCCCATCACCATCCCGACCCGGATGCGCGCAAGCAGAACCAGGCCTTCTACGACTTCATGGTGCCGCTGGTGAAGGGCTACAGCACCGAGATGAGCCTGGAGGTCACTTCGCTGGGCGTGCAGGTGCATGGCGGCATGGGCTTCATCGAAGAGACCGGTGCGGCGCAGTACTACCGCGACGCCAAGATCCTGACCATCTACGAAGGCACGACGGCCATCCAGGCCAATGACCTCGTGGGCCGCAAGACGGCGCGCGATGGTGGCCAACTGGCCCGCGCCGTGGCCGGCCAGATTGAGGTGACGGAAGGCGAACTGGCCAAGCGCGACAGCGTCGCCGCTCGCGCTGTGCTGAAGGCCCTGCGCGCCTCGCGTGAGGATTTCCTCGCCGTGGTCGACTTCATCGCCGGCTCGGCCAAAAGCAATCCGAATGCGGCCTATGCCGGCTCGGTGCCCTATCTGATGCTGGCGGGCAACCTCGTCGCTGGCTGGCAACTGGCCCGCGCTTTGATGGTGGCGGAAGACGCCTTGGCGACTGACAAGGAATTCATGGCCGCCAAGATCGTGACCGCGCGCTTCTATGCCGAACACATCCTGCCGCGTACCAGCTCACTGCGTGCCGCCATCATTGATGGCGCGGACAGCGTGACGGAACTCAGCCTCGAAGCTTTCTGACGGAGTCCAACTTGGCCCTGCCTCCCATCCTGAAGAACCTGCCGCTGCCCGCCATCGGCTCGCCGCTGTTCATCATCAGCAACCCCAAGCTCGTCATCGAGCAGTGCAAGGCCGGCATCGTCGGCTCCATGCCGGCGCTCAACGCGCGGCCGGCCGAGTTGCTCGACGAGTGGCTGGCCGAGATCACCGAGACGCTGGCGGCCTACAACCGCGCCAATCCGGACCAGCCCGCCGCGCCGTTTGCTATCAACCAGATCGTGCACAAGAGCAATGAGCGGCTCGAGCACGACATGCAGGTCTGCGCCAAATACAAGGTGCCCATCGTCATCACGAGCCTGGGTGCGCGTGAAGACGTGAACAACGCCGTGCATGCCTGGGGCGGCATCGTGCTGCACGACATCATCAACAACAAGTTCGCCAGGAAGGCCATCGAGAAGGGCGCCGACGGCCTCATCGCGGTGGCGGCCGGTGCGGGCGGTCATGCGGGCGTGAAGAGCCCGTTTGCGCTGGTCCACGAGATCCGCGAATGGTTCGACGGCCCGCTGGCGCTGTCGGGCTCGATGGCCACTGGCGACGCCATCCTGGCCGCCCAGGCCATGGGCGCCGACCTGGCCTATATCGGCTCGGCCTTCATCGCCACCGACGAGGCCCGCGCGACCGACGCCTACAAGCAGATGATCGTGGCCAGCAACAGYGACGACATCGTCTACAGCAACCTCTTCACCGGCGTGCACGGCAACTACCTGCGCGGCTCCATCATTGCTGCCGGCATGGACCCGGACAAGCTGCCCGAGAGCGACCCGAGCGCCATGAACTTCGGCGGCAGCGCGGCCAAGGCCTGGAAGGAAATCTGGGGCAGCGGCCAGGGCATCGGCGCGGTGCGCGAGGTGCTGCCGGCTGCGGAGCTGGTGGCGCGGCTCAAGCGCGAGTACGCGGCAGCGCGGGCGCGCCTGGCGCTGAACTGACGCGGCGCCTGGCTTGCCACGATGGCCGCCTGCGGGCGGCCGTTCTTCTTGGTGGGATGGAGCCCACCAACCCTAGGCTCAGGCGCGGAGGTTCGTCGCTACCATCGCGGCCCCCAACCGTTTTCATCGATCCGCAGATGCCCTTGAAGCCCAAAGCCATCCTCGTCTACAGCGCCGCCCTCCTGTTCAGCCTCCAGGCCGCCGCCCAGGAGCCCCAGCCGCCCCAGCCTGCGGATGCCCCGGTGGCGGCTGCGGCCGAGCCTGCGGCAAGGCCCGCTTCGGCGAGTGACGCCAAGGTGCTGCCCCGCTTGTCCGTGCGTTGGGACTGCGGCGACTGCGAGCAGAACCCCAAGGTCGGCCCGCTGATCGAGCAGACCTACGAAGCGCAAGCGACGTCCAAGGGGTACAGCGTCGCCCCCGCCGAGAGTGCCGAGGTCGTCATCAAGGAATACCGCCAGCGTCCCCCGGCTGCACGCGTCATGCTGGGCATCTTTGCGGGCAAGGACAAGCTGGCCACCAGGCTGAGCTTTCRCGGCAAGGAATACGTCGCCAGCGACTATTCGGCCAATGCCTTCCAGGGCATGAACAGCCTGTGCGAATCCGTGGCGAAACAGGCGCTGGCTCAGGTGCTGTCGGCGATCAAGGAATGAGCGAGCTCCACTGACCGTGGTCTGCCACCTGATGCGACGGCCGCCCTCGGGCGGCCGTTTCCTTTGGCGGGTTTCCTGTCCCTGAAGCGGGCGACTCATGAAAACGTCTCGCACGGGTTTTCCATGAAACCGCTTTCTCGCCTCTCCCAGGAGGATGCGATGCAAATTTGAAAGCGCTTTCAATGCGCTTTTGGATAGCGACCTGACCCCGGGAGCGGCTGCATGCCGGGGCGCGCAGTAGGTCTTCGCAGTCGAGACACCGGCCAGGGAAGGGCCATGCCGCCCCTCCCAGCGTTGGGACCCCGAACGCCCCGCGGATCCCCACGACGAGCGGGCAAGGAGACAAAGGTGAATCTTGTTTTGCGTTGCTTGCGCCTGCTCGGCGTTTGCTGGTTGCTGGCTATCTCAGGTCTTTGCCTGCTCGGCACCACCTCGGCCCTGGCCCAGGACTACACACAGGGTGTCGAAGTCAGCGGCACCACGGCCACGATCTGGTTCAAATCCAATGTGTCGACCACCTGGGTCGACGCCCACTACACGGTCAACAACGGCCCGCAGCAGAACATCCGCATGATGGCGGCCAACGGCCGCCATGAGCAGAAGCTCACCGTCGCCACCGGCAACGTGATCGGCTACTGGTTCACCTACAACAACGGCACGCCGGCCTACGACACGCCCAAGTTCAGCTACACGGTGGGCACCAGCACGGCCGCCGGCCCCGTCTGCTTCTACGCCGATGTGAACTACACCGGCGACAGCTTCTGCGCCAGCGCGGATTCGAGCTGGATAGGCGCCGCGTGGAACGACCGGGTTTCGTCCGTGAAGGTGCAGGCCGGCTACCAGGCGACGCTGTTCAACGACGTCAGCTACGGCGGCGCTTCGTTGGTGCTGACGGCCAACGAGCCCAACCTCGTCAACCGCGGCTTCAATGACCTGACGTCCTCCTACCGCGTCGGCACCAACACCAACACCGGCAGTTGGAACGGCCGCACCACCTTCAACATCGTCAACCAGACCGCCGGCCGCTGGCCCGATGACCAGGTCTATTGGGCCATCATCGGCAAGGACTGGGACACGGGCAAGTTCGTGCGCGTGGATGCCGCGGGCAACTTCATCCCCATGGCAACAAGCGACAACGGCGCGCTGACCAAGGGTGGTCAGACGTACACCAACTACTTCCACAAGCTCAGCAACACCCGCTCCATCACCATCCCGGCGCTGAACTCGGCCCGCGTGCTGATGTCGGTGGGCTCGCCGATGTACATCAAGGTCGTCGTCGACGGCAACGGCAACATCGGCTATGCCGGCGCCAACATCGAGAACCCGACCGACCCCAACATCGACGTCTACTTCGACTTCGGCGAGATGGCCATCATCCCGCTGGGCCAGCCCGACCAGGGCATCTTCATCAACACCACGCGTGTCGACCACTTCGGCTTCCCGCTGAAGCTGCGCGTCCAGGGCCTGGGTGGCTACGACCAGACCGTGGGTGAAGCGCTGACCGAGACGCGTGACCAGCTCTTCAGCAAGTTCATCGCCGAAGTGCCGGCGCAGTTCAAGCCTCTCGCGCAGGCGCCGTACTCGCCGTACCGGATCATGGCCCCGGCCCACGGCACCTTCAAACCCGGCCAGGCCAACGCCAGCTACCTGCAGCCCTATATCGACGCCGTCTGGGCCCGCTACCGCAACGAAGACCTGGTCTTCACGCTGCAGAACCTGGGCACCTTCCGCGGCCGTGTCAGCGGTGACCGCTTCACCTTCACCGGTGGCTCGCCGGCGGGCACCTTCTACATCAACGGCAAGCCCGACACGGCCATGGTGCTGCTGGGCGCCGGCCTGCTGGCGGACGCGAGCGGCAACCCGACCAACACGGGCACGCAGTTGCAGCTGCAGGCCCAGATCTGCGCCGCGCTGAACCGCCACGTGATGGAGCAGCCGGCCAACTGGTACGTGCAGACCGCCCATTACCCAGCCGGCCAGCTGGGCAACTGGTACGCCAAGTTCTGGCACGACCACAGCATCAACAAGAAGGCCTACGGCTTTGCGTATGACGACGTGGGCGACTTCAGCCCGTCGTTGCACACGACGGCGCCGACGACGGTGACGTACACGATCGGCTGGTAAACCGGTCCTGCCGCCTGGCCGTCAACGCTTGGCGTTGATGCGCCAGGCCGGCAGCGTCCACCCTGTCCACAGCGCCAGGCCGCGCAGCAGCACCGCTGTGCCGGCCGCAGCGCTGATGGCGGCCCACTGCGGCGCGTCCAGCCGCACGGCCGCGACCAGCACCCAGCCGCCGACGAAGCTGCACAGCGCATAGGGCCGGTGGTCATGGAAGGCGGCGGGGATCTCGTTGCAGACGATGTCGCGCAGCACGCCGCCGAAGGTGGCCGTGATGACGCCCATCAGCACCGCGACGATGGGCGGCTGGCCCATGTCCAGCGCGATCAAGGCGCCGTTGGCCGTGAACAGGCCCAGCCCCAGTGCATCGGGCCACTGGATGGCCTTCTCCGTCAGCGCCAGGTGGCGCCGGCGCAGGAAGAGCATGGCGGCGAAGGACAGTGCCATCAGCGCCCACAGCCAGTCCGCATGCTCGACCCAGAAGAAGGGCCGGCGGTCCAGCAGCACATCGCGCAGCGTGCCGCCGCCAAAGGCCGACAGGCCCGCGACGATGCACAGGCCAACGACGTCGAGATGCTTGCGCGCGCCGGCCAGCAGGCCGGACAACGCGAAGGCCAGGGTGGCCGTGATCTCGACGACGGACTGGATCGTCGAGAAGTTGATGATGGGCGGCTTGATCACCCCAGCGTCATCTTCCACCGGGGTTGCTTGCGGGCCGAGCGCCGGGCCGCTCCCTAGCCGGCCCGCCCAGGCGATGTGCTTGCCGGTCGAACCGGCAAGCATCGCCGTCCCCTCGGGGGACCGGCCAAGGTATTCCTTGGCCGAGGGGCTTTACTTCACTGTGGCCCATTTGGCTTGCGGGGCATCGTTGGCCGAGTGCGGGATGGTCAGACCGGCCTTCATGGCCCAGGGGCGCACCTGGTGGTGGATGGGGATGAAGAGGAACTCGTCGCGCGTGCGCTTCAAGGCTTCTTGCATCAGCGCCAGGCGCTTGGGCACGTCGGTCTCGACCTTCATCTGCTGCACCAGTGCGTCGACCTTGGCGTCGCTGACCTTGGAGAAATTGCCCTTGCCATCGGCGCCGCCGGTCTTGGTATGGACGATATCCTGCAGCGTGTACTGCGCATCAAAGGTCGTCACGCCCCAGCCATACATGTACAGCGGCAGCTCGTAGCGCTGCATGGCGGCCGAGTGCTGGGTCATGGGCTGCGTCGACAGCTTGGCCTTCACGCCGATGCGCGTCCACATCGACACCACCGCCTGGCAGATCTCTTCGTCATTGACGTAGCGGTCGTTTGGGCAGGCAAGCGGCACCTCGAAGCCGTCCGGGTAGCCGGCCTCCGTCATCAGCTGCTTGGCGCGCGCCACGTCGGGCTTTTGCACCGTGTCCAGCTCGGCCGAGTGGCCGTAGGCGACGGGCGCCACCATGATGGCCGCCGGCACCGACAGGCCGCGCATCAGGCTGCGCTTGATGGCCTCGCGGTCGATGGCCAGTGACATCGCCTCGCGCACGCGCTTGTCCTTGAAGGGGTTCTTGCCCTTCACGTTGCTGCCCTTGATCTCTTCGCTGCCCAGGTCCAGCGCGAAGAAGATGGTGCGGTTCTCGGGCCCGTCGATGACCTTGAGCCGCGGGTCGGCCTTGAGCTTGGCGACGTCCTGGGGTGGCAGGTCGGTCAGCAGATCGAGGTCGCCAGACAGCAGGGCGGCCACGCGGGTTGCGTCGGACTTGATGGGCAGATAGGTCAGCTCTGAGATATTGCCCTTGGGCTTGTCCCACCAGTCCTTGTTGGCCACCATGCTGATGCGCTGGTCCGGCTGCCAGGCCGTGATCTTGAACGGCCCCGTGCCCATCGCGTTGCGGGAGGCATAGGTGTCCTCCTTGGCCTTGAAGTCCTGCGGGTTCTCGGAGCGGTTCTTGGTCGCCCAGGCCTTGCTGACGATGCGCACATAGGTCAGGTTGCGCGTCAGCACGGGGTTGGGGCCTTCGAGCATGAAGTCCACCGTGTGGTCGTCGATCTTCTTCACCTCCTTGATGCCGGAGGCATAGATGATCATGTTGCTGGCCGGGTGCTTGATGCGCTGCAGGCTGAAGACGACATCATCCGCCGTGAAGGGCGTGCCGTCATGGAACTTGACGCCGCGGCGCAGGTCGAAGCGCACCTGCGTGGGCGTCACAAAGGTCCACTTGGCGGCCAGTGCCGGCTCGACGTCGAACTTCTCCGTGTAGCGGGTCAGGCCTTCATAGGCGTAGCCGGTGATGGTGGACGTGGCCGAGTGGTTCTGCGAATGCGGATCCAGCGTCTGGATGTCGTTCTGGGCCGCCCAGCGCAGTGGGTCGGCCGTGGCGGTCAGCGCGGTGGCCAGCCAGGCGGCGGCCCAAAGGGTGGAGATTTTCATGAGCTTCATGGAAGGGTGGTGAAGCGGGCCTCGAAGGTGTCGTTCGAGCGGTGCAGGGTGTTGACGCCGGGTTTCATGGCCCAGGGCCGGATCTGATGATGCACCGGAATGAAGAGGAACTCGTCGCGCACACGCAGCAAGGCCTCGCGGATCAGCGCGTTGCGGGCGCTCGCGTCGGGCTCGAACTGGATGCGCTCGACGAACGTGTCCAGCGCCGCGTCGGCGAGGTGGTTGAAGTTCTGGCCGCCGTTGCCGCGCGCATCGCGGCTGTGGCCCCAGGCCTGCAGGCCCTGATGGGCGTCGTAGGTCGGCATGGAAATGCCGATCAGGTAGAACGGCGACTCATAGCGTTCCAGCGCCTGGATGTGCAGGCTCATCGGCTGGGCGTTGAGCCGCACCCGCACGCCGATGCGGGCCCACATCGCCACCGCGGCCTGGCAGATCTGCTCGTCGTTGACGTAGCGGTTGTTGGGGCAGCGCAGCGGCAACTCGAAACCCTGCGGGTAGCCAGCCTCGGCCAGCAGCTTGCGGGCCTTGTCGGCGTCGAGCTTCAGCGGCGTATCCAGCGCTGCGTCGTAGCCGGTGACGCCAGGCGGCACCATCAGCGCTGCGGGCACCGACAGGCCGCGCATGATGCTGCGCTTGATGGCCTCGCGGTCCAGAGCAAGGGTCAGCGCCTCGCGCACGCGCTTGTCCTTGAAGGGGTTGCGGCCCTTGACGCTGGAATCGCGCAGTTCCTCGCTGCTTTGGTCCATGGCGAAGAAGACGGTGCGCACCTCGGCGCCCTCCATCAGCTTGAGGCGCTTGTCTGTCTTGAGCCGCTGGTAGTCCTGCGGCGGCACGTCGGTGACGAGGTCGACATCGCCCGACAGCAGTGCCGCCACGCGCGTGGGCGCCGACTTGATCGGCAGATAGGTCAGTTCGGTGATGTTGCCCTTGTTGCTGTCCCACCAGTCCTTGTTGATGACCATCTGCACGGCCTGGTCGGGCTGCCAGCTGACGAGTCGGTAGGGGCCGGTGCCGTTGGCGTTGCGCGAGGCGTAGTTCTCCTCCTTGGCCTTGAAGTCCTCGACATGGCTGGCGTGGTTGCGCACCGCCCAGGCGCGGCTCAGGATGGCGAAGTTGACGAGGTTCTGCAGCAGCAGCGGTGCCGGTGCCTCCAGCATCAGGTCGACCGTGTAGTCGCCCAGCTTGCGGATCTCGCGGATGCCCGACACATAGGCCTGCATCGCGCCCTGCGGCTCGCGGATGCGGGCGAAGCTGAAGACGACGTCATCCGCTGTGAAGGGGCTGCCATCGTGGAACTTCACGCCGCGGCGCAGCTCGAAGCGCACCTGGGTGGGCGACACATAGCTCCAGCGCGTCGCCAGCGCGGGCTCGGGCTGGTAGTTCTCGCCCCGCCGCGTTAGGCCCTCGTAGACCTGGGCGGCAATGGTCAGCGAGGTGGTGTGGTTCTGCGAATGCGGATCCAGCGTCAGGATGTCGTTCTGCGCGGCCCAGCGCAGCGGGGCCGCGCTGGCGGACAGGGCGGCAAACAGCCCGCAGGCCAGGGCCGTGAGAACGCCATGTCGCGCCCTCACTTGATGGTGGTGTAGCGAGCCTCGAAATAGTCGTTCGAGCGGTGGATGGTCTCGACGCTCGGCTTCATCGCCCAGGGTCGGATCTGGTGGTGGATGGGCACGAAGAGGTATTCGTCGCGGATGCGCAGCAGGGCTTCCTTGATGAGGGCGTTGCGCTTGGGCACGTCGGGCTCGAACTTGATCTTCTGGATCAGGCCATCGAGCGTCGCGTCGCTGACCTTGCCGAAGTTGAAGTTGCCGTCCGCGCCGTTGGTGCGCGTGTGGCCCCAGGCCTGCATGCCGTAGAGGGCGTCATACGTGGAGACGCCCCAGCCCAGCATGTAGAACGGCGACTCGCCGCGCTGGAAGGTCTGGCTGTGGGTGGAGAAGGGCTGGGCGATGAGGCGCACCTTGACGCCGATCTTGGCCCACATCGACACCGCCGCCTGGCAGACCTGCTCGTCGTTGACGTAACGGTTGTTGGGGCAGYGCAGCGGCACCTCGAAGCCCTGCGGGTAGCCGGCCTCGGCGAGCAGCTTGCGGGCCTTGTCGAGGTCGGGCTTGAGCGGTGCATCGAGTGCTGCGTCATAGCCGTTGACACCCGGCGCAATCATCAGTGCTGCCTGTACCGACAGGCCACGCATGATGCTGCGCTTGATGGCCTCGCGGTCCAGGGCCAGGTTCATGGCCTCGCGCACTTTTCTGTCCTTGAAGGGGTTCTTGCCCTTCACATTGGACTCGCGCAACTCCTCGCTGCCCTCATCCATGACAAAGAAGACGGTGCGGATCTCCGAGCCTTCCAGCAGCCTGACCTTGCCTTCTTCCTTCAGCTTGAAGAAGTCCTGCGGCGGCAGGTCGGTGACGATGTCGACGTCGCCCGACAGCAGGGCCGCCACGCGCGTCGGCGGAGACTTGATCGGCAGATAGCTCAGCTCGGTGACATTGCCCGGGTTCTTGTCCCACCAGTCCTTGTTGGCCACCATCTTGACGGCCTGGTCGGGCTGCCAGCTCACCAGCTTGTAGGGCCCGGTGCCATTGGCATTGCGGCTCGCGAAGTTCTCTTCCTTGGCCTTGTAGTCCTGCGTGTTGGTCGTGTTGTTCTTGGTCGACCAGACCTTGCTCATGATGGGGAAGCTGATGATGTTCTGCAGCAGCATCGGCGTCGGCGCCTCGAGGATGAAGTCGACGGTGTGGTCGTCGATCTTCTTGACCTCCTTGATGCCCGAGACATAGGTCTGCTTGGTGCCCTGGGGCTGGGTGATGCGGCCGAAGCTGAAGACGACGTCGTCGGCTGTGAAGGGCGAGCCGTCATGGAACTTGACGCCCTTGCGCAGGTCGAAGCGCACCTGGGTCTGGGAGAGGTAGGTCCACTTGGTCGCCAGCGACGGCTCGGGGCGGTACTCGCGGCTCAACCGCGTCAAGCCCTCGTAGATGTGGGTGCCGATGGCGTTGGAGGTGTTGTGGTCCTGCGAGTGCGGGTCCAGCGTCAGGATGTCGTTTTGTGCGGCCCAGCGCAGTGGGGCGGCAGTGGCCACTCCCAGCGTCAGTGCGGCCAGCAGGGGCAGGAGTCGGAGCAGAGATTTCATGCGGCTTTCCTTGAGAATGGCAGGACGGCAGAAGCCAAAAATACTAGCCGCGACCCCGGGGGTGCCGGCTACGGTTTTCCCTCGGGTTCTAGTGAGCAATCGCAACCGGCACCCGCGGCGATCCAGCGCTTCACCAGCCAGCCGCCCAACTTCCCGATGAAGCCGCTCGGTTGCGCCGCTAGTGCGCCGCACACATAGCGTGCGCCGTCCCAGCGCAGTGCGACGCATGCACCTTTGAGGCGCCGGCTCAGCACGACGCCCAGCGGGCAGGGCTCGGCCAGGCAGCAGACGCCGCAGCCGTTGCAAGCCTGGCCGAACGCGGGCTTGGGCGGCGCGTCGGGGTGGATTTGGATGATCCGTGTCTGGCCCATGGGTTGAATCATGGGCCAGAAGATGGCCCGGACCGCAGCGCCTGCCGCAATCGGCCTGCCACCTCGCCCGCCTGTTCGGTCCTGACATTGGTGAAGCCGATCAACAGGCCCTGGCCGGCCTCGTGCTGGACGGCATGGGCAGACAGCGCGGACGGCGCCAGGCCCTGAGCGCGGGCGCGCCGGACCAGGCCGGTGTCCGGCTCGTGTCCGGGGAAGCGGGCCAGCAGCGTGAGGCCGCCCTCGGGAGCCGCCAGCTCGATGCCGTTGCCGAACTCAGCTTGGAGAGCGCGGGTCAGCGCCACGCTGCGTTCGGCATAGCGAAGCCGCATGCGGCGCAGGTGCCGGGCGTAGTGGCCACCGGCCATGAAGGCGGCCAGGGCGGCCTGTTCCTGTTGGGCATGGCCGCGGTGGGACAGTTCGCAGGCAGCGGTCGTGGCCTCGACCCAGGCAGCGGGTGCGACGAGATAGCCCAGCCTCAGCCCGGGGAACAGCGTCTTGCTGAAGCTGCCGGCATAGAACACACGGTCGCGCCGGTCGACGCTTTTCAGTGCTGCCGGTTTGCGGCCGACGTAGTGGAATTCGCTGTCGTAGTCATCTTCCAGCACCCAGGCGTCGGCGGCCTGGGCCCAGTCGAGCAGCGCCTGGCGGCGTTGGAGTGACAGCGCCACGCCCAGCGGGCTCTGGTGGCCAGGCGTGACGACGGCGAGCCGGGCGGCCGGGTGGTGTTGCCGCGCATAGGCCACGTCCAGGCCGGCCACATCGACCGGGATGAAGGCCAACTGCAGCTGCGCCGCTTCCAGTGCGCGCCGGGCGAAGCGGTAGCCGGGATCCTCGAACCAGACTTCCGCGCCAGGCGGCGCCACCAGGCCCACCACCAGCTGCTGTGCGGCCTGGTAGCCGGCCGTGACGAAGACCTGAGCGGGGTCGCACGCAATGCCGCGCGACACCAGCAGGTAGGCCGCGATGGCGGCGCGCAGTTCCGGCAGGCCGCGCGGGTCGGGGTAGCAGAAGCGCTGCGCGTCCAGACGCCGTGCCGCGCCGGCCGTCAGGCTGGCCCAGAGCGTGCGTGGGAACAGGTCCAGCGCCGGCAGGCCGCCGCGAAAGGGCCAGAGGTAGTCGTCGGGCAAGGTGAAGGCCGCTGCCCGCGCGATGGCAGGCGTCGCGCCCTGCATCAGGCTGCCCGGCTTCAGGTCGGGCGCCACCACGGTGCCGGCAGCGCCGCGCCCCAGGATGCAACCCTCACCGGCCAGCCGCCCATAAGCCGCGTCGACGGTGCCGCGTGCGACATTGAGCTGGGCGGCCAGGCTGCGCGTGGACGGCAGGCGCGCGCCCGGCGCCAGCCGGCCGTCGGCGATGGCCTCACGGATGCGCTGGTAGACCTGCTCCTGCAACGGTTGGGCCGACGCGGTTTCGAGGCGCAGCGCATCCAGCGGGGAGGGGGGAGGCAGTGCGCTCATGGCCCAGTCAATTCGCGTGGATTTGGCTCTGTTGGATCGGGCCATTCTCCGGGAGAGTCTGGACATGGACACGCAGCTTCGATCCTCCACCGCCGACATGGGAGCCAGGGCACCGCTCTCCGCGGCCCGGCAGGCCCTCGCACTCGCGCCGGCCCTTGCGGCGATGAGCTACCCGTTCTGGCTGCGGGCCTTCCATGCCGTCGGCCCGCAATGGCCTCTCGCGGCGCTGCCGCTGCTGGCCGCCTTCGCGATGCCACTGGTCGCCGCGCTGCTGTGGCTGCGCGCGGCCCGCGCGGCGCCCCGCTCGGTCTTCGAACTCCGGGCGCGCCGACTGGCCCTGCTGGGCGTCGCGGCGCCGCCGCTGTTCGTGTTCTGCGCCTTCCTGTTGGGCGTGCTGGGCCGCCCGATCTCCGAGCCGCTGGCTTGGGTGGCCGCATGGTTGGCCGCTGGCCTGTGGGCGTGGGCGGCCCCCCGCAGGGCCGAGCCCGTGACCGCCCCGCCGGCGGACATGACCGCGCGCGCTGCCCATGGCGTGGTGGCGGCGATGGTGCTGGCCTTCATCGGCTTTCACCTCGTCAACCACCTGTTCGGGCTGCTGGGCCCGCAGGCGCATGCGGCCGTCATGAAGGCTGGGCGCGGCGTCTACCGCATGCCCGCGGTCGAAGCCATGCAGGTGGCGCTGCTGTTGCTGCAGCTCTGCCTTGGCGCGTGGCTGGCCTGGCGCTGGAGCCGGTTGCGCATGGATGTGTACCGCGCCGTGCAAGTGATGACAGGTGTCTATCTCGGCTTCTTCCTGCTCACGCACATGAACTCGGCCCTGGTGTCGGCGCGCACCTTGCGAGGCATCGAGACCGACTGGGCCTGGGCCTCGGGCGCGCCGCAAGGCTTGCTGCTGGACGCCTGGAATATCCGCCTGCTGCCGCACTATGCGCTGGGCGTGTTCTGCGTGCTCGCCCACCTGTGCTGCGGCCTGCGCAGCGTGCTGCTGGCGCATGGCTGGCGGGCGGCGAGCGTCAACCGCGGCTGGCTGGCGGGTTTGATCGCCGCGGCCGCGGTATCGACACTCATCGTGGCCGGCTTGTGCGGCCTGCGGTTGCCCGGCGCTTGAGTCCACGCTGCGAGACGCTAGGCTCCACGCAGGCACCGTCCCTCCCATCACACCGCACGACAGGAGAGTTCAAGATGTCCAAGGTCAGAGTCGCGGCATTCAGCATTTCCATCGACGGTTTCGCGGCAGGGCCGTGTCAGAGCCTGGAGGCGCCGCTGGGCGCAGGCGGTGAGCAACTGCACGAGTGGATGTTCCCGACCCGCACCTTCAAGCAGATGGTCGGCAGCGAAGGCGGCAGCACCGGCGTCGACGACCGCTTCGCGGTGCGCAGCTTCGAGGGTGTCGGCGCCTGGATCCTGGGCCGCAACATGTTCGGCCCCGTGCGCGGCCCCTGGCCCGACGAGACCTGGAAGGGCTGGTGGGGTGCCAATCCGCCTTACCACGTACCTGTGTTCGTGCTGACCCACCACGCCCGGCCGCCGCTGCAGATGGAAGGCGGCACGACCTTCCATTTCGTGACGGACGGAATCGAAGCCGCGCTGCGGCAGGCGAAGCACGCCGCCGCGGGCAAGGACGTGCGCATCGGCGGCGGTGCTCAGACGATCCGCCAGTATCTGCAGGCCGGTCTGATCGACGAGATGCACCTAGCCATCTCGCCGGTGCTGCTGGGCAGYGGCGAGTCGCTGCTGGGTGGCCTGGACATGCCGGCCCTCGGTTGGCGCGTCACCGAGTGCGAAAGCTCGGGCCAGGCGATGCATGTGGTGATGGCGAGGTGACGACGCAGGTCGCGCGAGCGTCGACGCCGACGTCCAGTGGGGTAGTTGCGCAAGCGGCTTGATGCGCTGCGCCCCAGCGACGGATTTCCTCGGCCACCGGCAGCACCGACAGCCCGTGCGGCGTGAGCCCGTATTGCACGACAGCCGGCACAGGCCCCGTGCGCTCGCGGCTCACCAGCCCGTCGGCCTGCAGCTCGCGCAGCTGCTCGGCCAGCACCTTGGCCGACACGTCTGGCAGGCTGCGCCGCAGCGCGGCGAAGTGCAGCGGGCCATCGGCCAACCGATACATGACAAACAACTTCCAGCGCCCACCGATGGCCGCCAGCGCCGCCGTCAGCGCGCAGCCGGGGATGGCGTTGCCACGCGCCGGGCGAGGACGGTTACCTGCAGGTGCCTTCTTGGCAGTGGACATGGTGCTGCATAGAGTGAACCGGGTCAGTCTAGTCACCCATCCGAGCCCATGCCTTCCCAACACACCCGCCGCACTGCCGCTTCCCTGCTCGTTGTCGCCGGCGCCAGTGCCATCGCCGCACCGGCAGCCAGCGCGCCGCCGCTGCCCGCAACGCCGGCGGGCGCGCCGCAGGACTTCGAATTCGAGCACGGCAAGTGGTACACGTCGCTGCGCCGCCGCCTGCGGCCCCTGAGCGGCTCGGATGTGTGGGCGGAGTACGTCGGCACCACCCTCGTGCACTCGCTGCTGGGCGGCCGAGCGAATCTCGTCGAGCTGGACGTCTCGGGCCCCGACGGGCGCATCCAGGGTCTGTCGCTGCGGCTCTTCGAGGTGCAGCAGCAGCGCTGGACGCTCAACTTCTCCAACGCAGCATCGGGCACGCTCGCCGCGCCGATGGTGGGCGGCTTCGGCGGCAGCCCGCGTGGCCTGTTCTACAGCGCCGAGGGCTTCAATGGCCGGCCTATCCTGGTGCGCTTCATCATCGAGTCCCTGAGCGTCGACCGCTGCCGCTTCGAGCAGGCGTTTTCGGCGGATGGCGGCGTCACGTGGGAGATCAATTGGATTGCGGTGGATACGAGGAGGTCATACTGAAGCGATGGAGAGACCCACGAGCGAACAGATAGCAGCGTTGCCGCCTTACCCCGCGTTGCCGCTCGACCGGATCCACGTGCTTCGCGACGCGGACCAATGCGACTTCGCTGAAGCAGAACTGCGCTTGGCCGGCCAGGTCGGCTTCGACACCGAGAGCAAGCCCATGTTTGTCGCTGGCGGTGAGCAGACAGGACCGCACATCGTGCAGTTCGCGACTGCGGGGCATGCCTTCATCGTACATACGGAAGCGCCGGAGACTGCAGGCTTCCTGCGCGCCATCCTTGAGTCTGAGGTCATCGTCAAGGTGGGGTTCGGCATCGTGTCCGACCGCGTGCCCTTGCACAGGAAGCTGGGCGTGCAGCTCAGCGGTGGGGTCGATGTTTCGCACATGGTGCGGCGACTGGGTTTCCAGCAGGCCGTCGGCCTCAGGGCCGCCGTCGCCATCGTGCTGGGCCAGCGCATGCCCAAGTCCAAGAAAGTCACCACCTCCAACTGGGCCACCCGCAAGCTCAGCCCCCAGCAGCTGCAATACGCGGCCAACGACGCGCACGCGTCGCTGCTGGTGTATCAGGCGCTCCAGGCGATGCCAATGGAGCTTGCGAGAGCTTCATCTCCATGAGTGGCCCTGCCAACGGCCACCCTCCAGCCGTCCGAGTTCTAAACTCAAGAGATGAAGCCGGTCCTGACTTGTCTGGTGGCGACCCTGTTCGCCAGTGCTGGACTGCAGGCCCATGAAACTCCCTGCGGGCCGTATCAAGTGGCCTTTTACGAAACGGGCTTGCTGCATTTCAAGAATGCCGCAGGCGACTACGTCGGCATCGACCGCGACGTCGTCGAGGAAGTCAGCAGGCGCACGGGCTGCTCCTTGGTGCGAGTCATGGAGTCCCGCGTGCGAACCTGGACGGCGCTGGCCGGGGGTACGCTTGACATGACGGTCTCGGGCATAGAAACGCCTGAGCGGCAGAGGTTTGCGCACTTCGTTCCTTATGTCCTGAACAATCGCAACTACCTGATCGTGCGCAACGAACTGGCTGCCACGACGAAGACCATGGACGAGTTCCGGGCGCGAAAGTTTCTGCGCCTGGGTGTAGTCAAGGGTTTTGTCCATGGCGCAACGCTGGACCCCTGGATCGAAGCGCTCCGTCGCGAAGGCCGCATCGATGAAGTGTCAGATCTGGAAGTTCTCGCCAGAGTCTTTGCTGTAGGGCGCGTCGATGCCTTCCTCAGCCAACCGGTGGTCTGGGCCCCACTACTCACGCGCAACCAGCTGGACGGAAAGGTCCAAATCCTCGACTTCGCGCCGCAGGACAACGCAGTCCTGGGGCTCGTGCTGTCGCGCCAGCGGGTTGCGGCCATCGACGTCGACAAGATGCGCAACGCGATCGAGATGATGCGCACCGACGGCACGCTTGAGACGATTTTTGCGCGCTATGTTGACCGGCCGACAGCCCGAGCGCTTGCAGCGCGACCCAGCGGAAAGTAGCGGCAGGCAAGCGCCCGTGGCGCCCTTTCCACTGAAGGCCGGTCTTCAGGTCTTCACGCCCAACTCGCGCAGCCGCTCGTTCAGATAGCTGTCGGCCGTATAGCGATCGCTCAGCACGACGTTGTCGCGCGGATGCAGGAACAGCGGCAGCGACACGCGGCTCTTCTTCGCGCCTTCGCCGGTCGGGTTCACCACGCGGTGCTGGGTCGATGGGTAATAGCCCTCGGAGGCCTCCTGCAGCATGTCGCCGATGTTGATGGTCAACGTGCCGAAATCGCAGGGCACGTCGTGCCAGGCGCCGTCGGTGCCCAGTACCTGCAGGCCCGGCTCGTTGGCGGCGGGCAGGATGGTCAGCAGATTGATGTCGCCATGCGCTGCGGCGCGGATGGAGCCCACCGGCTCTTCGCCCGTCAACGGCGGGTAGCGCAGCACGCGCAGCAGGGTCTTGCTGCTGCCCTGGATCATGTTCGACAGCGGCTCGCGGTACTTGGCCGCGATCTCTGGCGGCGTGTAACGCTCCACCCAGCCCAGCAGTTCCTCCGCCAGCGCATTGGCTTCGCGGTAGTAGGTGAGGGCGTCTTCCTTCAACTGCTCGGGGATGCGGCCCCAGGGGTAGACGTGGAAATACTCCTTGATGTCCTTCTGCTTGGAACCCTTCGCGGTTTCCGAGATGGCGGTCGAGAAATACCCATCCTGGGTTTCCTTGGAAAACGCGTAGCCATGCTTGGCCTCGCTGTTGAAGAAGGCCAGCCAGTCGGCATAGATCTTCTCGACCAGGGTTTGGCGGATCGGGTGGTTGGTCAGCACGCCGAAACCGGTCTCGTGCAGGGAGCGGGTGAACTTCTCCGCGGCGTCGGGCGCACGGTAGTCAACGACCTGGACTTGCATCTGGGATCTCCTGAATGTCCCTCGCGTTCAACCATTCAATCTCGGGGCTGGCGCGACCACCAAGTTTACGGGCCAGTCAACTTTGCTGCATCCCGGTGCGTGAACTTTGTCGCACCCCGTCCACCTTGTCGGGCAAACCCGGAGTGCTAGAGTCCGCCCCTGATACTTTTATTCCTTCCCGTCCCTTTTGCAGTTGCCCCTGGCAACAGCAGAGGTGGGTCGCAATCCGCCAACCGGTCGAGCCGTGTCGCGGAAGGTTCTTCAACCAGCCAACTCCCTGGAAACCGGGGCATGAGGTGAGCGAAAGATGATGCAGCAATACAGGTCCAACTCCTACCTGTTCGGCGGAAACGCGCCGTATGTGGAGGAGATGTACGAGGCCTACCTCGACAACCCGGGTTCCGTCCCGGACAACTGGCGCGCCTATTTCGACGCGTTGCAGCATGTCCCCGCGGTGGATGGCAGCGAGGCGCGCGACGTGGCCCATGCGCCGGTCGTCGAATCATTCGCCCAGCGCGCCAAGGCCAACGCCTTCGCCAACAAGGCTTCCAGCGCCGATCTGGCCGTCGCCCGCAAGCAGGTGCACGTGCAGTCGCTGATCGCGGCCTACCGTTTCCTCGGCAACCGCTGGGCCGAGCTGGACCCCCTCAAGCGCGCCGAGCGCCCCAAGATTCCCGAGCTGGACCCGGCGTTCTACGACCTGACCGAGTCCGACATGGACATCTCGTTCAGCGCCGTGAACAGCTATTTCGGCGGCGAGACGATGACGCTGCGCCAGATCGTGCAGGCCCTGCGCGAGACCTATTGCGGCTCGATCGGCTCCGAATTCATGCACGGCTCCGACCCCGGCGAGAAGCGCTGGTGGCAGGAGCGCCTGGAGAAGGCGCGCGGCAAGCCGACCTTCTCGGCCGAAGAGAAGAAGCACATCCTCGACCGCCTGACCGCGGCCGAAGGCCTGGAGCGCTATCTCCACACCAAGTACGTCGGCCAGAAGCGTTTCTCGCTGGAAGGCGGCGAGAGCTTCATCGCGGCGATGGACGAAGTGATCCAGCGTGGCGGCGAGCGCGGCGTGCAGGAAATCGTCATCGGCATGGCCCACCGYGGCCGCCTGAACGTGCTGGTCAAYACGCTGGGCAWGATGCCCGCCGACCTGTTCGCCGAGTTCGRGCACAAGGCTGCCGAAGACCTGCCGGCCGGCGACGTGAAGTACCACCAGGGCTTCAGCTCCGACGTGTCCACGCCTGGCGGCCCGGTGCACCTGAGCCTGGCTTTCAACCCGTCTCACCTGGAAATCGTCAACCCGGTCGTTGAAGGCAGCGTGCGCGCCCGCCAGGACCGCCGTGGCGACAGCGAAGGCGCCCAGGTGCTGCCGGTGCTGGTGCACGGTGACGCGGCCTTCGGTGGCCAGGGCGTCGTGCAGGAAACGCTGGCGATGGCGCAGACGCGCGGCTACCGCACCGGCGGCACGGTCCACATCATCATCAACAACCAGATCGGCTTCACCACCAGCGACCCGCGCGACCTGCGCTCCACCTGGTACTGCTCCGACGTCGTCAAGATGATCGAAGCGCCGGTGCTGCACGTGAACGGCGACGACCCCGAGGCTGTCGTCTGGGCCACGCAGCTGTGCATGGACTACCGCGCCGAGTTCAAGAAGGACGTCGTCCTGGACATCGTCTGCTTCCGCAAGCTGGGCCACAACGAGCAGGACACGCCGGCGCTGACCCAGCCGCTGATGTACAAGAAAATCGCCGCCCACCCCGGTACGCGCAAGGTCTATGGCGACAAGCTGGTGGCGCAGAACGTGCTGCCGGCCGAAGGCCCGGACGACATGGTCAAGGCCTACCGCGCCGCCATGGACGAAGGCCGCCACACCGTCGACCCGGTGCTGACCAATTTCAAGAGCAAGTTCGCCACCGACTGGTCGCCCTTCCTGGGCAAGAAGTGGACCGACAGCTGCGACACCGCCATTCCGGTGGCCGAGTGGAAACGCCTGGCCGAGAAGCTGACGACGCTGCCCAAGGACTTCGCGGCCCACAACCTCGTTGCCAAGCTCTACGCCGACCGCGCCACGATGGGCCGCGGCGAAGTCAACATCGACTGGGGTATGGGCGAGTCCATGGCTTTCGCGTCGCTGGTGGCTTCGGGCTACCCAGTGCGCCTGTCCGGCGAGGACAGCGGCCGCGGCACGTTCACGCACCGCCACGCCGTGCTGCACGACCAGAACCGCGCCAACTGGGACGCCGGCACCTACATCCCGCTGCAGAACGTGGCCGAAGGCCAGGCACCGTTCACCGTCATCGACTCCATCCTGTCTGAAGAAGCGGTGCTGGGCTTCGAGTACGGCTATGCCGCGGCCGAGCCCAACACGCTGACGATCTGGGAGGCGCAGTTCGGCGAYTTYGYCAACGGCGCCCAGGTCGTSATCGAYCAGTTCATCGCSKCCGGCGAAGYSAAGTGGGGCCGCWYCAMCGGCCTGACSMTGMTGCTGCCGCAYGGYTACGAAGGCCAGGGCCCGGAGCACAGCTCSGCGCGYCTGGAGCGYTTCMTGCAGCTGGCCGCGGACAACAACATGCAGGTCGTGCAGCCCACCAACGCCGCGCAGATCTTCCACGTGCTGCGCCGCCAGATGCTGCGCATGTTCCGCAAGCCCCTGGTCATCATGACGCCCAAGAGCCTGCTGCGCGCGAAGGATGCCACCTCGCCGCTGGCCGATTTCACCAAGGGCGATTTCAAGACCATCATCGGTGAACAGGACGCCGCGCTGAATGCCGAGAAGGTCAAGCGTGTCATCGTCTGCTCGGGCAAGGTCTATTACGACCTGGTCAAGGCGCGGGCCGAGAAGAAGTCCGCCGACGTGGCCATCGTGCGCGTCGAGCAGCTCTACCCCTTCCCGCACAAGGCCTTCGCGGCCGAGTTGAAGAAGTACCCGAACGCCACCGACATCGTCTGGTGCCAGGACGAACCGCAGAACCAGGGCGCCTGGTTCTTCGTGCAGCACTATGTGCACGAGAACATGAGCGAAGGCCAGAAGCTCGGCTATGCCGGCCGTCCGGCCAGCGCCAGCCCGGCCTGCGGCTATGCCCACCTGCACCAGGAGCAGCAGAAGGCGCTGCTGGATCAGGCGTTTGCCAAGCTCAAGGGCTTCATCCTCACCAAATAAGGACCGCAATGCGCAGCGCCCCGATCGGCGCTGCGCTTGCTCGCGCCTGCACCATCACACCGAATAAAGAACACGGAGCCTCCCACCATGGCCATCGTTGACGTCCAAGTTCCCCAGTTTTCCGAATCCGTTTCCGAGGGCACGCTGCTGACCTGGAAGAAGAAGCCCGGCGAAGCTGTCACCATCGACGAAACCCTCGTCGAGATCGAGACCGACAAGGTCGTGCTCGAAGTGCCCGCACCTGCCTCCGGCGTGCTAGCCGAAGTCCTGGTGGCTGACGGCAGCACCGTCGTCAGCCAGCAACTGCTCGCCAAGATCGACACCGAAGGCAAGGCCGGCGCTGCTGCAGCCGCACCTGCCGCTGCTGCTGCCGCACCTGTGGCCGCCGCTGCACCTGCTGCCGCCAACAAGGGCGATGTGGCCATGCCCGCCGCCGCCAAGATCCTGGCCGAGAAGGGCCTGGCTGCCACCGACGTGGCCGGCTCCGGCAAGGACGGCCGCGTGACCAAGGGCGACGCCCTTGGCGCCCAGCCCAAGCCTGCTGCCGTCGCCGCGCCGCTGGTCGTGCCTGCGTCGCCCGCGGTCGCCAAGCCGCTGCCCGCCGTGGCCGCGCCGGCCCAGCAGAACCTGGGCGACCGCCCCGAGCAGCGCGTGCCCATGACCCGCCTGCGCGCCCGCATCGCCGAGCGCCTGGTGCAGTCGCAGTCGACCAACGCCATCCTGACCACCTTCAACGAAGTCAACATGGCCCCGGTCATGGAGATGCGCAAGAAGTTCCAGGAGAAGTTCGAGAAGGAACATGGCGTCAAGCTCGGCTTCATGAGCTTCTTCGTCAAGGCGGCCGTCGCGGCGCTGAAGAAGTACCCGATCATCAATGCGTCGGTCGACGGCAACGACATCGTCTACCACGGCTACTTCGACATCGGCATTGCGGTGGGCTCGCCTCGCGGCCTCGTCGTGCCGGTGCTGCGCAATGTCGACCAGATGAGCTTCGCCGACATTGAAAAGAAGATCGCCGAGTTTGGCCAGAAGGCCAAGGACGGCAAGCTGTCCATCGACGACCTGACCGGCGGCACCTTCTCCATCTCCAACGGCGGCACCTTCGGCTCCATGCTGTCTACGCCCATCATCAACCCGCCTCAGTCGGCCATCCTGGGCGTTCACGCCACCAAGGACCGCGCGGTGGTGGAGAACGGCCAGGTCGTGGTGCGGCCGATCAACTACCTCGCCATGTCCTATGACCACCGCATCATCGACGGCCGCGAGGCCGTGCTGGGCCTGGTGACGATGAAAGAAGCGCTGGAAGACCCCGCCCGCTTGCTGTTCGACATCTAAGAAAGCCAAGGAACGATCAGCATGAGCACCAAGCAATTCGACGTCGTCGTCATCGGCGGCGGCCCCGGCGGTTACATCGCGGCCATCCGCGCGGCCCAGCTGGGCATGAACGTGGCCTGCATCGACGAGTGGAAGAACGACAAGGGCGGCCCCGCCCTCGGCGGCACCTGTACCAACGTCGGCTGCATCCCGTCCAAGGCGCTGCTGCAGTCCAGCGAGCACTACGAGCAGCTCAACCACCACTTTGCCGACCACGGCATCACGGCGGACAACGTCAAGATGGACGTCGCCAAGATGCTGGCCCGCAAGGACCAGGTCGTGAAGCAGAACAACGACGGCATCGTCTACCTGTTCAAGAAGAACAAGGTCACGTTCTTCCACGGTCGTGGCTCCTTCGTTGCCGCCAAGGATGGCGGTTATGAGCTCAAGGCTGGTGAGGAAACCATCGCGGCCAAGCAGGTCATCATCGCCACCGGCTCCAACGCCCGTGCGCTGCCCGGCGTGCCGTTTGATGAAGAGAACATCCTGTCCAACGACGGCGCGCTGCGCGTCGGCGCGACGCCCAAGAAGCTGGGCCTGATCGGCGCCGGCGTCATCGGCCTGGAGATGGGCTCGGTCTGGCGCCGCCTGGGTGCCGAAGTCACGGTGCTGGAAGGCCTGCCGGCCTTCCTGGGCGCGGTGGATGAGAGCGTCGCCAAGGAGGCCGCCAAGGTCTTCAAGAAGCAGGGCCTGGACATCCAGCTCGGTGTCAAGGTCGGCGAGGTCAAGTCGGGCAAGAAGGGCGTCAGCGTCGCCTACACCGACGCCAAGGGCGAAGCCAAGACGCTGGAGGTCGACAAGCTCATCGTCTCCATCGGACGTGTGCCCAACACCATCGGCTTGGGTGCTGATGTGGTCGGCCTCAAGCTGGACGAGCGCGGCGCCATCGTCGTGGATGACGACTGCAAGACCAGCCTGCCGGGCGTCTGGGCCATCGGCGACGTCGTGCGCGGCCCGATGCTCGCGCACAAGGCCGAGGAAGAGGGCGTTGCCGTGGCCGAACGCATGGCTGGCCAGCATGGGCACGTGAACTTCAACACCGTGCCCTGGGTCATCTACACCAGCCCCGAGATCGCCTGGGTCGGCAAGACCGAGCAGCAGCTCAAGGCTGACGGCGTCGCCTACAAGGCCGGCCAGTTCCCCTTCCTGGCCAACGGCCGCGCCCGTGCGCTGGGTGACACGACCGGCTTCGTCAAGTTCCTGGCCGACGCCAAGACCGACGAGATCCTGGGCGTGCACATCATTGGCCCGTTCGCGTCGGAGCTGATCTCCGAGGCGGTGGTGGCGATGGAGTTCAAGGCCTCGGCCGAGGACATCGCACGCATCTGCCACGCGCATCCGTCGCTGAGCGAGGCGACCAAGGAAGCGGCCCTGGCCGTCGACAAGCGCACGCTGAACTTCTGATCGAGCAGCGCAAGCAATAAGGGGCGGCCATTCAGTCGCCCCTTTTTCTTCATGACCAGCGTCACTGAGCTTTATCAGCAAACCCTCGCCGAGCGCGGCTACAAAGCCGACGCAGCCCAGCTGCGCGCGGTCGAAGCCTTGCAGCGCTGCCAGGACGAATGGGCCAGCTACAAGGCCCGCCGCGCCAATGCCGTCACCAAGCTGCTGGTGCGCCCGCCCATCCCGCGCGGCGTCTACATGTATGGCGGCGTGGGGCGGGGCAAGAGCTTCCTGATGGACTGCTTCTTCCAGGCCGTGCCACTGCAGCGCAAGACGCGGCTGCACTTTCACGAGTTCATGCGCGAGGTGCACCGCGAGCTGCAGGAGCTCAAGGGCATTGCCGACCCGCTGGACGAACTCGGCAAGCGCATCGCGCGGCGTTTCCGCCTGATCTGCTTCGACGAGTTCCACGTCGCCGACGTGACCGACGCGATGATCCTGCACCGCCTGCTGGACGCGCTGTTCCGCAACCGCGTGTCCATCATCACGACGTCCAACTTCCACCCGGACGGCCTCTATCCCAACGGCTTGCACCGCGACCGCATCCTGCCAGCCATCGAGCTGCTGAAGGCCAACCTCGAGGTCATCAATGTCGATGCCGGCACCGACTACCGGCGCCGCACGCTGGAGGACATGAATCTCTACCTGACGCCGCTGAACGAGTCGACGGAAGCGGCGCTTACCCAGGCCTTCGAGTCCCTCGCAGAAGCGCAGGACGAGGACCGCAAGCTGATGATCGAGCACCGCGCCCTCTACGCGCGTCGGCGTGCCGGCGGTGTCGTCTGGTTCGATTTCGCAACGCTTTGTGGTGGTCCACGCTCGCAGAACGACTACCTCGAGCTGGCCAGTCAGTTCCATACCGTCATCCTGTCCGACGTGCCCGAGATGCCGGTGCGCCTGGCCAGCGAGGCGCGCCGCTTCACCTGGCTGGTGGACGTGCTCTACGACCGCCGCGTCAAACTCATCATTTCGGCCGCGGTGCCAGCGGAGCAGCTTTACACCGAAGGGCCGCTGGCTCACGAATTCCCGCGCACGGTGTCGCGCTTGCAGGAAATGCGCTCGGCCGAATACCTCGCCTTGGCCCGTCGCGAGGTTGATACTTCGCTCACATGAGGCCATCCCCTACTCGCTTCGCGCACCTTGCAGGCCGCGCCGACTCCGGAGGGGCCGACCCTTCGGCAGGCGCAAACGGCGTGCCGTTTGTGTCCGGCCTCAGCCCCCTTCGAGGGGGCGCCGCCAGTGGTCCGGCAAAGCCGGTTCCACGGCGGCCGCTTGATGTGGCCGCCTGCTGTCGCGGCGGCCTGCTGGTGGGGTTCTGGCTCGCGGCCGTGGTGGCTTGTGCGGATACACCTCGGCCGGCCACGCGTGCCGAGGTCGCTGTCCAGCGCGCCGCCATCGAGCAGCGCTTCGCGCAGGAAAAGCTGGACTGCGAGCAGCGCTTTTCCGTCGCTGCCTGCCTGGATGAGCTGCGTCGGCGCCGCCACGAGGCGTTGGCACCCCTGGTGCGACGGGAAAATGAACTCGCGGCCGAGGAGCGTCGTGCCCGCGCGGCAGCCCAGACCCAGCGCGTGCGCGAACGCGAGCTCGCCGCGTCTCAGGACGAGGGCCAGAAGCGCGAGCGCATCCTCACGGCGCCGCCGCCGGCTCCACCTGCGGTGGCCGCCTCCCGCACGCCCCGCGCGCGGAGCCCGGAAGATGCCGCACGCCAGCGCCAGCAGGCAGAGAACAAGGCGCAGGGCGAGGCGGCCAAGCGCCGCGAGCAGGCTGAGGTGCGCGAGAAGCGTCAGCAGCAGCGCATTGCCGAGCACGAGGCCAGACAGAAGGCCAGGGCCAAGCCGCTGGCTGCGCCCCTGCCTTTGCCGGGCGCATCAGCCGCGTCGCGGTAGCGGCCGCTAATCGAGGTTCTCGAGCTTGACGATGGCGACGGACAGGTTGTCGCCGCCGCCCCGGGCGCGCTGGCGCGCCTTGCTCACCAGCAACTCGGCCGCTTCGCGCGGCGGCAGGCTGTAGAGCACGCTGCCCAGCTCCTGGGCGGTGAAGTAATGCCAGAGCCCGTCGCTGCAGCACATCAGCGTGTCGCCGACCTCCAGGTTCTCGAAGCGCTCCGATGTCGACGTCGGGTCCTGCACCGTTCCCAGGCAGGCCGTCAGCAGATTGCTCTGCGGATGCGAGCTGGCCTCGGCCTCGGTGAGCTGGCCCTCGTCGACGAGGCGCTGCACATAGGAGTGGTCCATGGAGCGCTTGACCAGGCGCGCGCCGCGGAACCAGTAGATGCGCGAGTCGCCGGAATGGATCCAGTGCACGCAGCGGTCGCTGGTGATGACGAAGCCGGCGATCGTGCTGTGCGGTTCCTCCTCGGCGGAGATGGCCGTCAGCTTGATCATCAGGTGCGCCTCCGCCGTGATCTGGCTCAGCAGCTCGGCAGGCAGCTCATCCTCGGGCGAATAGCGCTCGAACAGCTGGTGCGCCGTCAGGATGACCTGGTCGGCCGCCTTGCGCCCGCCGCTCTTGCCGCCCATGCCGTCTGCCACGATGCCCATCATGCAGCCCGCTATGCGCGGGTGGGCGATGACGGCCACCTGATCCTGCTGATAGGCCCGGTCCCCGCGATGGGTGCCGGTGGCGGCGTTGAGTCGGAAACCGACGGCGGTGGGGGAGGGCATGCCGAAAACTATACTGGTCGGTGAGCTTGTGCCCGCATCGAACCGCCTTCGTAAACCCTTGGATGGATGAACAACTTCACTCGTTGCCCCGGCGGCTCATCGAGCTGCGCATGGAGCATGGCGACCTCGACGCGATGATCGACCGACTGGTCGAACAGTCGCCGGTGGACGAGTTGGCACTGCAGCGGCTGAAGAAGCGCCGCCTGGTTCTGCGCGACATGATTGCCCGGTTGGAGGCCGCCACCGAGCCCGATGAACCCGCCTGATCTCGACGACTGGCTCGACGCCCTCGATCAGGCCACCCCTCCCGCCCCGCCCGCTGCTGACGAACTCGAACAGGCTGTTTTGGCCGCTTTCGACCTGGACGGCCCCTTGGCGCGCCTGGACCGGGGCTACAGGCCCCGCGCGCCCCAGTTGGAGATGACCCGTGCCGTCGCCCGGGCGCTCAGCCGCCGCCAGGCCCTGGTCGTCGAAGCGGGTACCGGTGTCGGCAAGACCTTCGCCTACCTCGTCCCGGCCCTGCTGGCGGGTAGCCGTGCCCTCATCAGCACCGCCACCAAGAGCCTGCAGGACCAGCTCTTCCTGCGCGACCTGCCGCGACTGACCAAGGCCTTGAACACGCCGGTGCGGCTGGCGCTGCTGAAGGGACGCAGCAGCTACCTCTGCCTGCACCGCATGAAGGAGGCGCGCGTGTCCGGCGAGTTCCCGGACCGGCGTACGGCGCTGTCGCTGGCCCGCATCGAGCGCTGGGCCCTGGGCACGACAACGGGCGACTTCGCCGAGATCGACGGCTTGGACGAGCGCTCGCCCATCATCCCCATCGTCAGCTCCAGCCGCGAGAACTGCCTTGGCCAGGAGTGCCCGGACTGGAAGAGCTGCTACGTCGTCAAGGCGCGACGCGAGGCCATGGAGGCCGATGTCGTCGTCGTCAACCACCACCTCTTCTTCGCCGACATGACGCTGCGCGATACCGGCGTGGCCGAGCTGCTGCCCAGCGTCGAGATCGCCATCTTCGACGAGGCCCACCAGCTCGCCGAGGCCGGCGTGCAGTTCCTCGGCACGCTGCTGGGTACGGCCTCGCTGATCGATTTCGCGCGTGATGTGCTGGCCCAGGGCCTGGCCCATGCACGCGGCGTGCACGACTGGCAGGGCTTGCATGCGGGTGTCGAGAAGGCGGCGCGGGAGCTGCGCCTGGCCGCGGCCGGCCCGCTGGCCACCGCCGGCCGCGAGCTGCGCGGCACACTCAAGCTGGGCTGGAAGGAGAGGGCGAACCAGCCCGGTTTCGCCACGGCGCTGGCTGGCGTCGAAGTGGCGACGGCCAAGGCCTTGGAGGCCCTGACCGCCGTGCGCGAGGCTGCGCCCGATTTCGCGCGCCTGTGTGAGCGGGCCCAGGAGTTGCGTGAGTTGGCCAAACAGTTCGCCACCGACCCTGATCCGGGAGACGTGCGCTGGATCGACATCAGCCCGCATGCGGCCCGCCTGGTCGAGTCACCCCTGGACATCCGCGACGCGATGCAGCAGCAGCTGGAGGGGCCGCCCAAGGCCTGGGTGTTCACCTCGGCCACGCTGGGCGACGACGAAGGGTTGACGTGGTTCACCGAGCCCGCTGGCCTGACCGAGGCCGAGGTGCTGCGTGTCGGCAGCCCCTTCGACTATCCGACTCATGCGCGCCTTTACGTGCCGCGCGGTTTCCCAAAGCCCAGTGAGCCCAGCCATCCGCCCAGCGTTGCTCTGCTGGCGTCACGCCTGGCACGGGCGCTAGGCGGTCGCACTTTCGTGCTGACCACGACGTTGCGCAATCTGCAGACCGTGGCTGACGCGCTGCGTGAGCGCTTCGAGGAGGCCGGCGACGCGATCGCCGTGCTGCAGCAGGGCGCTGCCCCCAAGCGTGTGCTGCTGCAGCGCTTCATCGACAACCCGGCGTCGGTCCTGGTCGGCTCGGCCAGCTTCTGGGAAGGCATCGATGTGCCCGGCGACGCACTGCAATGCGTGATCATCGACAAATTGCCCTTCCCGCCGCCCAACGACCCGCTCGTGGAGGCGCGTGTGCAGCGCCTGGAGGCCCAGGGGCGCAATGCCTTCTCGGAGTACTTCGTCGCCGAGGCGGCGATTGCGCTCAAGCAGGGCGCCGGGCGGTTGATCCGCACCGAGACCGATCGTGGCCTGCTGGTGGTGTGCGACCCGCGCATGGCGGGCATGAACTACGGACGCCGCCTGCGTGCGGCTCTGCCGCCGATGACGGCGGTGGCCAACGAAGCCGAGGCCCTGGCTTGGCTAGAGGAACTCAGCGCCAGCCGGCGCTGAAGGCGCCGATCATCAGTGGCCGACGCCGAAGCGTCAGATCACCAGAGTTGCCACCAGGGCTTCTTGCGGTTGGCGCCGTTGCTGGCGTACTGGCTGTCGGGGAAGTTCTTGTCCAGCACGCGGCGCGCGTCGTCACGCAGCTGGGTCAGGCCGAGCTTGTCATAGCTCTCGCCCATGATGAAGAGGCCTTCCTCGATGCCGGGCGCGTACTGGAACTCGGCCACGGCCGACTGGGCGCGGTTCGCCGCGGCGACGTAGGCCTTGCGGTTGAAGTAGTAGCGCGCCACGTGGATCTCGTAGGCCGCCAGCGTGTTGGTGATGAAGTTGATGCGCGTCGTCGCCTCGGCCGCGTACTTGGACTCGGGGAATTGCTCGACGAGCTGGCGGAAGGCCAGCAGGGCTTCTCGCGAGGCCTGCTGGTCGCGCTCGGACACGTCCTGGTTGGCCAGGCGGCCGAACAGCCCCAAGTCCTCGTTGAAGTTGACGACGCCCTTCATGTACAGGGCGTAGTCCATCGCCGGGCTGGACGGGTTGAGCTTGATGAAGCGGTCCAGCGTGGCAATCGCCTGGGCGCGCTCGCCCGTGCGGTAGTACGCCCAGGCCACATCCAGCGTCGCCTGCTGGCCCATCGTCGTGCCGGCGGCGCGACCTTCGATCTTTTCGAGCGCCTTGATGGCGCGGTCGTAACTGCCGGCGTTCAGGTCGTCCTTGGCGTCTGCATACAATTTGTCCAGCGCCGCCTGGGAGTTCGGATCCTCCTTGGCCGTGGAGCCGCAACCGCTCAAGCCCAGCGCGAACGCCATCAGGACAGTGCCAGCGACGACGCGGGCGGTCTTGAATTTCTCAACAAACATGTCTGAAGTCGACGGCGATGCTGCCGGCTGGTCACAGGGAACAATGGACGCGGAGTATAGGGTGGGGGGTCAGGACGAATTCGAGCCGGGGGTCGAAGAAGCCGGCGACGCTGAACGGCGCACGGCAGATGTCGATGCCGCCGGCCATGGCGAGCGCCTGGACCGCTGGCTGACGACACGGGCGCCGGAGTTCTCGCGCAACCATCTGCAATCCCTGATCGAGCGCGGCTGCGTGACGGTGGACGGCAAGGTGCTGGAGAAGGCCGCCCACAAGCTGCGCGCCGGCCAGCGCGTCGAGATCGAATTGCTGCCGACCGACGAGAGCCGCGCTTTCCGTGCCGAGGCCATGGCGCTGGACTTCGTCTATGAGGACGAGCACATGGCGGTGGTCAACAAGCCTGCCGGCCTGGTCGTGCACCCGGCCGCGGGCAACTGGTCGGGTACGCTGATGAACGGCCTGCTTGCCCATCACGCCGCCGCAGCGACGCTGCCGCGCGGCGGCATCGTGCACCGGCTGGACAAGGACACCAGCGGCGTCATGGTCGTTGGCAAGACGCTGGCGGCCGTCACGGCACTGATGCGCCAGATTTCAGCGCGCGAGGTGCACCGCGAATACCTGGCTCTGGCCTGGGGGCGTGTCGAGGAGCCTTTCGTCGTCGACCAGGCCATGCGCCGCGACCCGGTGTCGCGCGTCAAGATGGCCATTGCCCCCGCCAACCTCGGCAAGCCGGCGCGTACCGATTTCTTTCCGTTGGGTGTCGGCGAAGTGAATGGTCGGGCGATCAGCGCGGTGCATTGCGTGCTGCACACGGGTCGCACCCACCAGATCCGCGTGCACCTGACGCACAGCGGCCACCCCATGCTGGCGGACGTGCTCTATGGCGGCGCGCCGGCCCTGGGCCTCACGCGCCAGGCCCTGCATGCGGCACGGCTGTCCCTCACCCACCCGACCACCGGCGAACCTCTGGTGCTGACCGCGCCGCTGCCCGCCGACCTGGCCTCCGCCTGGGCCCAGATCGGTGCCGCCGACCTGCCCGGCTGACAGGGCTATACAATGCACCTCGGTTGTCGTGGCAGCCAGCGCGCCAAATGTGCGCGACCCGTGCGGTTAGCAGTTCATCCGCCCGCCCGGTCAACCACCCCGATCGCGTCTCGCTGGAAGGCTGTTGAGCCCCACCGTGACGCCCGGACAGACCCCGTCCGCATTGCCTGCCGAACGCTGTGAGCGCCCAGGCCCGGACGGATTGCCAAGCCAGGCTTGATTGAGGGCGCGATTGCGTTCATGAACACCCAGGATGCCAAGCGCGTCCTCGAGACCGCACTGATCTGTGCTTCGCAGCCGCTGACGCTGCGCGAGCTGCGCAGCCTGTTCGCCGACGAACTCGGCGCCGATACCGTGCGCAGCCTGCTTGACGAGCTGAGCCGCGATTGGGAAGGCAAGGGCGTCGAGCTGGTGGCGCTGGCCTCGGGCTGGCGCTTCCAGAGCCGCCCCGAGCTGCGCGAGTACCTCGACCGGCTGCATCCCGAGAAGCCGCCGCGCTATTCGCGTGCCGTGCTGGAGACGCTGGCCATCATTGCCTACCGCCAGCCTGTCACGCGCGGCGACATCGAGGACATCCGTGGCGTCGTCGTCGCCAGCCAGATCGTCAAGCAGCTTGAGGACCGCGGCTGGATCGAGGCCATCGGCCACCGCGAGACCCCGGGCCGCCCGGCGTTGTACGCGACGACCAAGTCCTTCCTGGACGACCTGGGCCTGGCCAGCCTGGAACAGTTGCCCGCCCTGGACATTGGCGGCGAAGCCCCGCCAGCCTTCGAGGCGCTGCAGGGCCAGCTGCTGGACAACTCAGAAGACGCTGAGTTGCCGGCCGAGGCTTCCGCTGAAACGCCCGCCGAAATCCCTGCCGAAATCCCAGCAGAGCCGCCTGCCGAAGAGATCGTCCCGAGTCTGAGCCTGTTTGGCGACGACGGCACGCCCGCACTTCCCAATCC
>NZ_JBFUMN010000054.1:0-35185 GCF_054049335.1 Roseateles sp. P5_E1 | reverse complement strand
CGCACCGCCAGGCCGCGGCCCTGTTCGGCCTGGCGCTGCGCCGCGCCGCACAACTGCCTGCCGTGCAGGTCGAGCCGCTGGCGCGCGCCCAGGCGATCGAATGCCTGCTGACCGGTCAGGTCGAGGAGGCCGCGCAGGCCGCAGCCCTGGCGCTGAGCCTGGCCGGCGCGCGGCCGCTGGCCCGGGCCGAGCACTTGAGCCTGCTGGCGCGCATCGAATGGACGCGCGGCCGCGCCAGCGCCGGCCTGGCCCATGCCGAGGCCGCGATCGCCCTGCTGCACGAGCACGCCCCCGACAGCCCGGCCCTGGCCCACGCGCTGGCCAACCACGCCCAGCTGCATCTGCTGGACGACGACACCGGCGCGGCGCTGGCGGGTGCCGCCCAGGCCCTGGCCTTGTTCGGCCGCCTCGGCGACCCGGCGGGCGCCCTCGGCGCGCGTATCACGCTGGCCTCGGCGCGGCTGGGCGGGCCGGATGAGGGGCTGGGCACGGTCGAGCTGCACGCCGCGCTCGAACAGGCGCTGGCCGATGGTCGGGAGGAACTGGCCGCGCGCGCCTGGACCAACCTCGCCTCGGCCGCACTGGTCGCGTCGCGCTACGACAATCTGGAGCGCCTGTGCACGGCCGGGCTGGCGTATTGCGAGGCGCGCGACCTGGACCTGTTCGCCGTGCCGCTGCGCGTGCGCCAGGCTTGCGGCGACATCGCGCGCGGCGACTGGGCGGCCGGCGAGGCGGGCCTGCGCCAGCTCCAGGCCCGCCCTGACCTGAACGAGCTGCAACGCGAGCAGGTCGGCCATCTGCTTGCGCTGCAGGCGGCCCGCCGAGGGGAACCGGGTGCGCTGGCCTACTGGCAGGAGCTGGCCAGTGGACGGCGGCAGCTGGCGGTGTCACCCTGGTTCATGTCGGTGGATGTGCAGCAGGTGGAACTCTCGACCTTGTCGGGCCCGGCGGGGCGGGCGCGGCAGCTGGCGGAGGAAGCGTTGGCCAGAGCGACCACGCGGCTGGGGCCGTGGCGGCGGGCGCAGGTCCAGGTGTGGCTTGCGCGCCTGGGCCAGCCGCAGGCCGTCGCCGCCGACGCGCCCGCGGCCTGCGCGCTGGAGGCTAGCGGCCGGCATCGCGCCGCCAGCCAGGCCTGGGGCGAGGTGGGCTGCCCCTACCAGCAGGCCCTGGCGCTGCTGTGGGGCGATGCCGACGCCATCGCCGATGGACTGCAGCGCCTTCAAGGGCTGGGCGCCGGGCTGGCCGCGCAGTACGCGCGCCGGCGCCTGCGGCGCGTGGGCGTGAGCGGCGTGGGGCGTGGCCGCTACGGCCATGCCCGGCAGGACCCGCTGGGCCTGACCGGACGCGAACGCGAGATCCTGGAGCTGCTCGTGCAGGGCCACAGCAACCGCGCCATCGCAGCCACGCTGCACCGCTCCGAGCGCACGGTGGAGAACCATGTCGCCGCCGTGTTCCTGAAGCTCGGGGTGAAGACACGCCAGGACGCCATCCAGCGCGCGAAATCTGAGTAGTGCGCGCCCAAATCCGGGTAACGCCGCCGAGGTGCTCACGCGCCTCGCCCTCTAGCCTTGCATTCAGGGCCACCGGCCCGCACAGCCTTTGCAAGGGAGACCTGTCATGAAGATCCGCACGCTGCTCACCGCTCTCGCCCTGTTCGCCAGCGGCGCCGCCTGGGGCCAGGCTGGCCTTGCCACCGCGAGCGGCACCGCCCGGGGCGATTTCCAGATCGGCTGCAGCACCTGCCCGCATTTCCAGCTCGGCCTCACCGGCAACCCGGTGCAAAGCCAGAGCGGCCCGCTGGCCGCCCAGGTGGACTACCTCGGCCAGCCTGTGGGCGACCCCAACACGGCGGGCTACAGCCTGGGCGGCGGCGTGGAGTACCACGCCAGCGCCGCCTTGCAGGGCGCCCTGGCCACACCGCTGCTGGGCGCCTATGCGCGGGCCGACAACGAGCCCGTCGTCATCCTCGCCGACCCGGCGCAACTGGAGATCGGCATCGACCTCTATGCCGCCAGCGCCGTCGCGCGCACCCAGCAGACCTACCACTACCTCGGCGCCAGCACGACGACCTACCACTTCGACTTCCATGTCGACGGCACGCTCAGCAGCACCCGGGCCAGCGCCTTCGGGTCGGCGGCCATCTACACCGGCCAGGACCCGTCCTTCGAGGTCGGCCTGATCGACTTCGGCTACAGCAGCCACAGCGGCGTCGGGCTGCTCTACAACCCGCAAGCCTTCGGCGGTGATTTCTCGGTCAGCATCACGGTGGACCCCGGCGCGAGCTTCGTCCTCATCAGCCAGCTCAGCGCCAGCGTGCAGATGACCTACGACACGACCGATGTGCTGGCCGACGCCTCGCACACGCTGCGCCTGACGGCCATCACCGGTGGCGACCCCAGCCTGCTGGTGACTGCCGTGCCCGAGCCGGCGACGGCGCTGCTGTTGTCGCTGGGCTTGATCGCGTTGCTGCGCTTGAGGCGGGGGCGCCGCTGAGGGACTAAGGTGCCGCGCCGATGTCCAGGCCGCGCGGCTGCTTGTAGCGGTGGTAGCCCCACAGATACTGCCCCGGCGCGCGGCGGATCAGGCTCTCCATGGCCCCGTTGACGAGCGCTGCGGCAGCCTCGTTGCTCGCCTCGGCAGGGATGGCCGGCGCGGGCAGCACGTGCACGACGAAGCCCTCACCGCCGGGCAGGCGCTCACCCCAGATCAGCAGCAGGGACGCGCCCGTCTGCTGCACCAGGCGGGCGGCCAGCGTCATCGTGTAGGCCGGCTTGCCGAAGAAAGGCGCCCACACGCCCAGGCCATCGGGTGGCACCTGGTCGGGCAGCAGGCCGATGACCTCGCCCTTGCGCAGCGCGCGGATCATCTGGCGCACGCCGGCCAGCGACGCCGGCGCCGTGGCCAGCCCGGGCCGCTCGCGTGAGCCGGCCATCACCTCGCGTAGCGAGGCCTGCCGCGCCGGGCGGTACAGCACGGTGATGGGTGACTCGGGCGTCGTGAAGCGCTCGGCGATGGCCTGGGCGCAGATCTCGAAGCAGCCCATGTGGGGCGTCAGCATGACCAGGCCGCGTTTCTCGGCCAGGGCGGCCGTGATCAGCTCGCCGCCCTCCCATTGCAGCTTGTCGCCCAGCGGCTTGCCGCGGGTAGCCACCCAGAGCCAGGGCAGCTCCGCCGCCATGCGCCCGGCGGCCGCAATCGCGGGCCGCGCCTCGCTCCAGGCGACGCCGGCCTGGGCCACATTGGCTTGGAAACGCCGCCGGTAGGTCCCCGAGGCGAAGTAGACAACCCAACCCAGCAGCGCCCCCAAAGCGTGCAATAGCGCCAGGGGCAGCCGGGACAGCAAGCGAAAGACCCAACCCATATTTCCTATACTTCGCAGATCGCCGAGTTACTGAACTACTTGCGGGGCGATTCACAAATCCCGCTAAAGCGTTCGCCGCACCTCCAGGAGCGACGGCGACGCCGCCAATGAAGCAACCGGAGTTTAAAAGTGGCCAACGATTTCCTCTTCACGTCTGAATCCGTCTCGGAAGGACACCCCGACAAGGTGGCCGACCAGATCTCGGACGCCATCCTGGACGCCATCTTCGAGCAGGACCCGCGCAGCCGCGTGGCCGCCGAGACGCTGTGCAACACCGGCCTGGTGGTTCTCGCCGGCGAGATCACGACCAACGCCCACGTCGACTACATCCAGGTCGCGCGCGACACCATCAAGCGCATCGGCTACGACAACACCGAGTACGGCATCGACTACAAGGGCTGCGCCGTCCTGGTCGCCTACGACAAGCAGTCCAACGACATCGCCCAGGGCGTCGATCATGCGTCCGACGATCACCTCAACACCGGTGCCGGCGACCAGGGCCTGATGTTCGGCTACGCCTGTGACGAGACGCCAGAGCTGATGCCCGCGCCGATCTACTACGCGCACCGCCTCGTCGAGCGCCAGGCCCAGCTGCGCAAGGACGGCCGCCTGCCCTTCCTGCGCCCGGACGCCAAGAGCCAGGTCACGATGCGCTATGTGGACGGCAAGCCGCACAGCATCGACACCGTCGTGCTGTCCACCCAGCACGCGCCCGAGTACTCGCTCGGCGACCGCATGACGGACGAGTTCTACGAAGCCATCCGCGAAGAGCTGATCAAGCCCGTGCTGCCCAAGGAATGGATCAGCGCCGACACCAAGTACCTGATCAACCCGACCGGCCGCTTCGTCATCGGCGGCCCGCAGGGCGACTGCGGCCTGACCGGCCGCAAGATCATCGTCGACACCTACGGCGGCGCCTGCCCGCACGGTGGCGGCGCSTTCTCGGGCAAGGAYCCGTCCAAGGTCGACCGYTCGGCCGCCTAYGCYGCCCGCTACGTSGCCAAGAACGTCGTCGCCGCCGGCCTGGCGCGCCAGTGCCAGATCCAGGTCGCCTACGCCATCGGCGTGGCCCGGCCGATGAACGTGACCGTCTACACCGAAGGCACCGGCGTCATCCCCGACGACCAGATCGCCAAGCTCGTCAACGAGCACTTCGACCTGCGTCCCAAGGGCATCATCCAGATGCTGGACCTGCTGCGCCCGATCTATTCGAAGACGGCTGCGTACGGCCACTTCGGTCGTGAAGAGCCGGAGTTCACGTGGGAACGTGTCGATAAAGCCGCTGCCCTGCGGGCTGCGGCCGGCCTGTAAGGGCCGCCGCGCGCAAGCGCGGTTCGACACGTGGGCGAAGCTCATATCGCATAGCGATGTGAGCAAAGACCAAAGGACGGTGACATCACCTCACCAACACCGCCCTCCAGGCGGTGTTTTCCTTTGCGCCGCCACATCCGTCAACATGTAGAGTCAACGCAACGGCAGGGTGCGCGATCACAGCCGCCCGCCGCGCCATCAACCTGGAGGCGGTGATGAACATGCAATCCATGCGAATCGGGACCCGGCTGGGCCTGGGCTTCGGCCTCGTGCTGCTGCTGCTGGCGGTGGCCCTGGGCGTGAGCTACCGGCAGATCGGCGCCGTCGGCCCTCACATCGACCTGCTGGTGGAACTGCAGCATCGCCAGGACTTCGCCCAGGACTGGCGTACGGCGACCCAGCTCAACGTCACGCGCACCGACGCCGTCGCGCGCGCCGGAGGCTCGGGCCCCGTGGCGGAGTTCTTCTCGCCGATCATCAAGACGACGAGTGCCAGGATCACCGAACTGCAGGAGAGCCTCACCAAGGCGGTGGACACCGAGCGCGACAAGGCCCTGCTCACGGAGATTGCCGACGCCCGCAAGGCCTATGTCGACATCCGCAACCAGGTCTTCGCCCAGCTCAAGGCCGGCGAAGCCGACGCTGCGCTGCAGACGCTGGAAGGCAAGATGCGGCCGGCCTCCGAGGCCTATGTCGCGGCCATCAGCCGCATGGCCGACTTCCAGGGCGAGCGCGTGCGCCTCGAGACCCAGCAGGTCATGGAGGAGGCGCGCCGCACCCAGATGATCATGCTCGTCATCGCCATCGCCTGCCTCAGCGTAGGCATCGCGGCGGCCTGGCTGATCACGCGCTCCGTTGTCGGCCCGCTGCGCGAGGCCATCCACGAAGCCGAGGAGGTGGGGCATGGCGACCTGTCGCGCGACATCCGCAGCGTGGGCAGCGACGAGACCGCGCAGTTGACTCAGGCGCTGGCGCAGATGCAGCAGGCGCTGCGCCATCTCGTCGGCTCGGTGCGCGAGAACGCCAGCGGCGTGGCGACGGCCAGCACCGAGATCTCGCATGGCAGCAACGACCTGTCGGCACGCACCGAGCAGCAGGCCAGCGCCATTCAAGAGACGGCGGCGTCGATGGAGGAGCTGTCGGCCACCGTGAAGCTCAATGCCGACAACGCCGGCGAGGCCGACAAGCTCGCGCATGACGCCAGCCAGGTGGCACGCCAGGGCGGCGAAGTCGTCGGCGAGGCGGTGCAGCGCATGAAAGGCATCGAAGAGAGCTCGCGCAAGATCGGCGACATCATCGGCACCATCGACGCCATCGCCTTCCAGACCAACATCCTGGCGCTGAACGCCGCCGTCGAGGCCGCCCGCGCCGGTGAGCAGGGCCGCGGCTTTGCCGTCGTCGCCAGCGAGGTCCGCATGCTGGCCCAGCGCAGCGCCGACGCCGCCAAGGAGATCAAGGGCCTGATCGGCGACAGCGTCGAGCGCGTCGAGCAGGGCGCCGTGCTGGTGAACAAGGCCGGCGAGACGATGGCGCAAGTCGTGACTGCCATCGGCCGCGTCGCCCAGATCGTGCGCGAGATCAGCTCGGCCAGCCGCGAGCAGAGCACCGGCGTCAGCCAAGTCGGCCAGGCCATCACGCAGATGGACCAGGCGACGCAGCAGAACGCCGCTTTGGTCGAGGAAAGCGCTGCGGCCGCCGAAAGCCTGAAGCAGCAGGCGGACGAGCTGGTGAAGCTCGTGTCGACGTTCCGCGTCTAGAACGAAGAGGGGACATCGGCTCGACGCGCCTTACCGGCAGACATGCGTGTCGGGCGGCTTTCGGCCAGGAGCGGACGCCCACCAGCGGCGGCTTTCGAGTAGGCTATCTTTGCCCCATGACCGTCCGTTGCCTTTGAACAGCCACGTCCTTCAAGCAATACAGACGACTGGGACCTTCGCAACTTCCCTGAACTTAGAGGATGCGCGAAATCTCAAGCTTCGACTTCGGGAGCGGCTAGGAGTCGACGCTTCCGCGAGCACACCGTGGGACGAGACCTATGCTCCCGGCGGGACAAGGAGGCCGGATGGTTGGAAGCTCGTCGCCGATTTTGTCGGAGCAAAGTCGTGTTTGATGTTTTTGAGTGAAGCAGCGTACATCTGGAAGTTCGGGAGCGGCTATGACCTGCTCCGGGTGTTGCTCGAATGCCCCGCGCTTGAGTTTTACGTCTGTGATGAAGATGGCAGCTACTTGTTGTGCAGCAATGATCACGACTTCATCATCGGCTGGGGCACTGCTCGGCCTTGGGTGGAAACCCTGGACGTCGCCAGGGGCCGATGACGTCGCTGTTCGGCCAAAAGCGTTCGTTAGACCTCCCGAAAACACCTATGAACTGGAAGCCAATCTCAGAAGCATCGCTGTGGGACCTTATCAACGCGGGCGAAGCACGGATGAACATCCAGCAGGCGCGGTTGTGGGAAGCTATTCGAATTCAGCCAGCGAAGTGGTCCGAGCCTACGTATGGGAGGGAGGGCGGCGGTTTTTGGGCGGTCGCCGTGATCGGGGGCATGGTCGTTTGGTTCAACGATATCGAAGACGGATTCAATCGTTCGCGGTACACGTCGTTCGGGAAAATTGACGAGTACCTCTGCAATCAGGATGAGCTCGAGATGGCAATCCAGCAGGTCTGCAACATGCTTGAGACCGGCGTAGATTCGGCTTCCCGCTGCGGTCCGCCGAAGGCTGGTGAATACCTGCCGGGGGCATAGTCAATTCCCCTATGAGCCCATCAGGGCACTCGATGCAGATCGAACTTTTGAGTCCGTCGCTGGGCGGCGCGAAAGGCAGGTTTGCGGCGCCCAATTGAGCATGGCGAATGTCGCAAATGGGTCGACACCCGTCATCGGCTGACCCGCTGCACCCACAGCAAGCTCACTCGACCACCTACCCGCTCACCCCTCTCAGCGCATCGTCCAGCACCTCGACCCAGTGCCGCACCGGGTGGGTCGTGCCGCTTTGCAGATGCTGGATGCAGCCGATGTTGGCCGACACGATCTGCTCGGCCTGCAAGGGCGCCAGCGCTGCCAGCTTGCGGTCGCGCAGCTGCTTGGACAGCTCGGGCTGCAGCACCGAATAGGTCCCGGCCGAGCCGCAGCAGAGGTGGCTGTCGGTCGGCGCGCAGTCAATGCGGAAACCGAGGTCGCGCAGCGCGCCTTCAACGCCGCCCTTGAGCTTCTGGCCATGCTGCAGCGTGCAGGGCGGGTGGTAGGCCAGCGAGCCGGGTTTGGCCTTGAGCCGCGCCTTCAGCGTGGGCACCAGCTCGGGCAGCAGCTCGCTGAGGTCCCTGGTCATCTCGCTGACGCGCCGGGCCTTGTCGGCATAGGCCGGGTCATGGGCCAACAGGTGCGCATAGTCCTTGACCATGACGCCGCAGCCCGAGGCATTCATGACCAGGGCCTCGACGCGCTCGCCCAGACCCGAGACCAGCGGCCACCAGGCGTCGATGTTGCGGCGCATGTCGTTCAGCGCCGCTTCATGGTCGCCGAGGTGCTCGCGGATGGCGCCGCAGCAACCGGCGCCATCGGCCACCACGGTCTGAATGCCCGCCGCGTCCAGCACCCGCGCCGTCGCGCTGTTGATGTTGGGCGCCATGGCCGGCTGCACGCAGCCCAGCAGCAACGCGACCTTGCGGTTGAGCTGGCGCGTCGGCCAGTCGTGCGCCGTGGCCGGCGGCCTGGCCGGCACCTTGTCCTTCAGCGACGCCGGCACCAGCGGCCGGAACATCTGGCCCAGCTTCATCGCCGGCTTGAACAGCGGCGAGGTCAGCCCCTCCTTCAGCAGCCAGCGCACACGCTTCTCGCCGCTGGGACGCTCGACCTTGGCATCCACCACGCGCCGGCCGATGTCGACCAGGCGGCCGTATTCGACGCCCGACGGACAGGTCGTCTCGCAGTTGCGGCAGGTCAGGCAGCGGTCCAGATGCAACTGCGTCTCGCGCGTGGGTTCAGCGCCTTCGAGCACCTGCTTGATCAGGTAGATGCGGCCGCGCGGGCCGTCGAGCTCGTCGCCCAGCAGCTGGTAGGTCGGGCAGGTGGCCGTGCAGAAGCCGCAGTGCACGCAGCGCCGCAGGATGGCCTCGGCCTCAGTGCCATCGTGGGTGCCGGCGAATTCGGGAGCGAGGGTGGTCTGCATGCCGTCAGTTGCTGGCAAGACGCTCGGCGCACCAGGCCTGCGTCACATAGGGGAAGGCGATCACGGGTTCGCGCAACGCGGCGAAGCGCTGCGGGAGCGCCCGCAACTTCGCCTCCACAACCTCGCGCTCGGCCCGGGGCAACGCGGCGATGAAGCTCACCGAGGCGATGCGGTCGATGACGACCTGCTCGAACGAGCCCTCATGACTGTGCGCAAACTCCGTCAGCTGCAGCGGCGCGAACAGCGTCTGGCCCTCGAACGGACACTTCCACTGCCCGGTGTAGTAGCGCGGCGCATCGCCTTCGTAGGGCGTGATGATCTCGGTGATGGCCGCGGCCCAGTCGCAGGATTCGTCCCGCACATTCCAGACCAGCCCCAGCCGACCGCCGAGCTTCAGCACACGGTGCATCTCACGCAGCGCCTGTTCGTTGGCAAACCAGTGGAAGGCCTGGGCGCAGACCAGCACGTCGGCCTCGCCGTCTGCCAAGGGCATGGTCTCGGCAGTGCCGGCGAGCGCCCTCACGCTGGGCAGGCTCTCCGACAGCTTCTCGCGCATCGCATCGACCGGCTCCACCGCCGTCACGGCCGCTCCGGTGCGAGCCAGCAGCTTCGTGAACTTACCCGTGCCCGCGCCCAGATCAACAACCCGGGCGCCCTCACGCACGCTGAGCGTCGTGTCCAGCCAGGTGGCCAGCGCAAGTGGGTACTCCGGCCGACCGCGCTGATAGCTGTCGGGGGCGTTGGTGTAGCCGCGCTGGGCGGCGTCATGGATGGGCTGGATCATCAAAGCCCGGCGTAGAGCCGCCCCGGGTTGAACACGCCATGCGGGTCGAAGGAGGCCTTGAGCCGCTTGTGGATGGCCGCCAACGGCGCGCTCAGCGGCGCGAACACGCCCACGCCCTTGTCCTGGGCGCGGAACAGCGTCGCATGCCCGCCCACAGCTGCTGCGGCATCACGCACGCCGGCAGGCGGCATGGGCGTGACGACCCAGCGTTGCGCGCCGCCCCATTCGATGAGCTGCTCGCCATGCAACTTGAGCTCGGGCGTCGCACTCGGCAGGGACAGCCGCCAAAGCCGCGCGCCGCCCGCCACCGCACGCTCGGCGCCGATGAAGAACTCGTCGCTGTGGTCACGCAGGCCGGTCCAGAAGGGCTGGGCCATGTCGCCCGGAATGACATCGCCGCCCAACTTGCGTGCCGCGGCCTCAACGGCCGCGTTCGCGCCGGCCAGTCGCACGAGCAAGGCACCGTCCCACCAGGCACTGGCCTCGATGGGCAGGGGCTCACCGCCCCAGCGGTTGATCGCCATCAAGGCAGCGGACTGGTCGAAATCGAAGCGCAATGTTGCCGTGGCGGCCGGCAGGGGCAGCACCTTCAAGGTCACCTCGGTAATCAACCCCAGCACGCCCAGCGACCCCGCCAGCGCGCGGCTGACATCGAAGCCGGCCACGTTCTTCATGACCGTGCCGCCAAAGCTCAGCAGCTCGCCCCGGCCATTGATCATCACGGCGCCCAGCAGATGGTCCCGCACCGAGCCCAGCGCCGCCCGCGTCGGCCCCGACAGCCCGGCCGCCACCATGCCGCCCACGGTGCCGCGGCCACCGAAGCGCGGCGGCTCGAAGGCCAGGCGCTGCTGCTGGCGGGCCAGCATGGCCTCGACATCGGCCAACGGCGTGCCGGCCAGCGCGCTGATGAAGAGCTCGCTGGGCTCGTAGGCGGTGATGCCATTCATCTCCAGGGTGGACAGCAGCTCGCCGTGCGGCGCCTCGCCATAGAAATCCTTGCTGCCATGGCCCTGGATGCGCAGCGGCTCGCGCGCATTACGCAATCGGGTCTGCAGGTCTGCAAAGCTCAAAACCGCTCCAGTTCCGGGAAGGCCAACAGGCCGCGCTTCACATGCATGCGTCCGTATTCGGCGCAGCGGCTCAGGGACGGGATCTGCTTGCCCGGGTTCAGCGTGCCGGCAGGGTCGAAGGCGCGCTTCAACGCCAGCATCTGCTCGCGCTCCTCGGTGCTGAACTGCACGCACATGGAGTTCAGTTTTTCGACGCCGACACCATGCTCGCCGGTCACCGTGCCGCCCAGGGCCACGCTGCGCTCCAGGATCTCGGCACCGAAAGCTTCGCAGCGGTGCAGCTGGTCGGGGTCGTTGGCGTCGAACAGGATCAGCGGGTGCAGRTTGCCGTCGCCGGCATGGAASACGTTGGCGCAGCGCAGGCCGTATTTCTTTTCCATCTGCTGGATGTCGAGCAGGATGGTGGCCAGGTGCTTGCGCGGGATGGTGGAGTCCATGCACATGTAATCGGGGCTGATGCGGCCCGATGCCGGGAAGGCGTTCTTGCGGCCGCTCCAGAACTTGAGCCGTTGGGCCTCGTCGGCGCTGACCTGGCAGCGCGTCGCACCGCTGGCCTGCAGCACGGCTTCCATGCGTGCAACCTCCTCGGCCACTTCCTCGGGCGTACCGTCGCTTTCGCACAGCAGGATGGCCTCGGCATCCAGGTCGTAGCCGGCATGCACGAAGTCCTCGACGGCAGCCGTCATCGGCTTGTCCATCATCTCCAGGCCCGCCGGGATGATGCCGGCCGCGATGATGGCCGCGACCGCGTCGCCGGCTTTGCGCACGTCGTCGAAGCTGGCCATGATGCAGCGCGCAAGCATGGGCTTGGGCACCAGCTTGACGGTGACTTCGGTGATGACGGCCAGCATGCCTTCGCTGCCGATGACGAGGGCCAGCAAGTCCAGGCCCGCCGCATCCAGCGCCTCGCTGCCGAACTCGACGGGCTCGCCCTCGGCGGTGAAGCCGCGCAGGCGCAGCACGTTGTGCAGCGTCAAGCCGTACTTCAGGCAGTGCACGCCGCCACTGTTCTCGGCGATGTTGCCGCCAATCGTGCAGGCGATCTGGCTGCTGGGGTCGGGCGCGTAATACAGGCCGTGAGTCGCCGCGGCTTCGCTGATGGCGAGGTTGCGCACGCCGCATTGCACGCGGGCCGTGCGTGACAGCGGATCCAGCGACAGGATGCGGTTGAACTTGGCCAGGGCCAACGTCAGGCCGGCCTCGTGCGGCATCGCGCCGCCCGACAGGCCCGTGCCCGCGCCGCGCGCGACGACCGGAACACCGAGACGATGGCAGGCCTTCAGCACAGCCGCCACTTGGGCCTCGGTCTCCGGCAGGGCCACGGCCAACGGGCGCTGGCGGTAGGCGGTCAGGCCATCGCATTCATAGGGCGTGGTCTGCTCGGCCTGGTGCAGCAGGGCATGGGCCGGCAGCAACGGTGCCAGGGCCGCGATGAGTGCGGCACGGCGGGCGGCGAGGTCGACGGGGGCGTTCATGTCGGGCCCACTTTAGTTGCCCATTCCGAATTCGCGACACCCGCAATGCATTGAAGTTGCGGGCCGAGCGCCGGGCCGCTCCCTAGCCGGCACGCGCTGGCGATGTGCTTGCCGGTCAATCCGGCAAGCATCGCCGTCCCCCCGGGGGCTGAGGTCGGACAGGGCAAGTCCTGAGGACTTGCCGTGCCTGCCGAAGAGCAGCCGCTCTGTCGGCTGCGCGGTCTGCAAGACCGACCAGACTCGCTCGCGTTCAGCGACGCGAGGTTGGGCGAGGGGCAGTTCATCTCAGCCTTCGATGACGAGCCAGTAGGCCGGCTTGTGCAAGGGCGTCTCGGGCGGCAGCAACGGATTCTTCAGCAACAGCTGGCGCCGGCGGGCCAGGTGGTGGCGGCGCAGCAGGTCGCCGAAATACTGCTGGAAGAGGCGCGCGAGGCTGCCGTCGCTGGCCGCGGCCTCCATGCCGCGCTGCAACTCGGCCGCCAGTCGTGGCCGATCCGGGCGCACGAAGAGGTAGGAAGCCGCCGGATAGCGCAGCAGCACATGCGGCTCGATGACGAGGTCATGGGCCGCCGGCGTGGTCGCCTCGTCGTCGATCTCGAAGACGGCGCGCGGGAAGTAGTCGATGCGGCGCATGCGCAGCATGTCGAACAGCGCCTCGTAGCGGCTGATGCCCTGCACCGGCAGGCCGTTGGCACGCAGGATGGCGGTGTCGGGCCAGTCCTGGCCCTGGCCGGCGACGTAGCGGGAGAGTTCGTTGAGGTCGTGCAGGTCGCGCCAGCGATCCACGTCCTCGGGGCGGACGAAGGCAACGCGGCAACCGATGAGGCCGCGGTCCATGGGAACGCGCACCGGCAGCAGCCGGGCCTCGCGCTCGATGCTGGTCATGGTCCAGCACAGATCGATCCGCCCGCTGCGGTCGGCCAGTTCGCGCACGACGCGCGCCTGCGTCATCGGCACGGGCGACTCCATCAACTCATAGTCGGCACCGCTGCGCGTGATGGCGAGCTTGATGACGGCCTGCATGTAGTGCCACTGCGGCACGCGGCCGGGTTCGTGCTGGGGATAGACCAGCGGTGCGGGCCGCGCGGGCGCCTCGGTGGCGCAGGCAGCCGCGAACATGCCCAGCAGCGGCCGGCGCCTCATCACCCTCCCGTCGCGCCGGTTCGCCTTCGCCTCAAGGCTTGCGGCGCGCGCTGCTGCGTGGCTTGGCCGCCTTCGCGGCGGCGGTCTTCGCGGCCGGCTTGGGCGCGGCGCCGGACGCCAGGCCCTTGGCGACGCCACCCACCACCGCCCCGGGCACGCTGGCCGCGCGCTTCAGCGTTTCGCTGGCGGCGTCGAAGCTCTGCTTGACGAGGTTGCCGGCGAGGTTCTTGGCCGCATCGGTCGCGGTGTCCTTCATGGCCGAGGTGGCCAGCTGCGTGAACTGCTGGCTCAGCGCCGTCCACCACTGCGTCGGGTCGACGACGGCGGCCGGGTTGTCGGCCACGGCCTTGGCCGCATCGCCGGCCGTCTTCACGGTCTTGGCGGCGACCTTGCTAGCGGTATTGGCCGTCTTGGTCACCGTCTGAGCCGCAGCCTGGGCCACCGGCGCCGCGGCGGCCAGGATTTCGGGTGGGATGCCGGGCCAGGAGGTGCCGTCGCCACCGGTGGGCAGCTTGAGGCTGTCGCGCAAGTCGGCCAGCGGCACGTTCATCGACTTCAGCGTCGACAGCGTCATGCGCTGCACCTCCAGCGCCTGGATGGTGGCGGCCAGCATGCGGGCGTTCTGCTCCAGCCAGAACTGCACCGTGCGCAGCTCCTCGATGCGCTTGGAGAGCTCCTCCGGGTTGAGCGTCGGCGCCACCCATTGGCCGATGCCGGGCAGGGCCGAGCCCGCGTTCTTGACGAGGCCCTGCAGGAACTCGAAACCGGGCACGAACTTGGTGAAGCTGTTGTCGCTCATGTCTTGTCTCCTGTAAGGGCACTTCCATCCTACTTGCTGGGCAGCAGGGCTTCGACAATAAAACCCTGCTCGGCCAGCAGCTTGGGCAGGGCCCGCGGGCCGCTCATGTGCAGCGCGCCCACGGCCACCAGCAGGCGCTGGCCGGCGCCATGCAAGGCCGCGATGCGCTCGGCCAGCGGGCCGTTGCGATCGTCGTTGACTCGCCTGAACCAAGCGCGTTCGGCCGGGCTGTCGGCGCAGGCGCACCAGCGCGGATAGTTCGCCAACGTCCCCAGGTCACCGCGCGACCAGGCGCTGCTGAGCCGGCGCAGCGGCTCGCGCRTCTGGCCGCCGCGCAACTGGCGCAGGGTGCCGTCGACGATGGCGGGCAGCTCGGCCGCCGCAGGCTCCAGCGCCTGCAGCTGCTCCTCGACGCTCTCCAGCGACTGCACCGGCCGGCCCTCGCTCCTGGCGCGCGCCAGCAGCATGGCGTCCTGGCCAAAACCGGCATCAAAGCCATCGCGGCGCGCCTCCATCAGCGACAGCATGCTGAGCTGCAACATGACCGGCAGCGCGCTCAGGGCACCAGGCGACAGGCAGGCGGCGCGGGCCTGGGTGTCCAGGCGCTGGGCCAGAGCCGGCGGCAGGGGTGCGGCTTTGGGCATGGCGGCCAGCACCGCACCGACGTCGGCGGGGTCGAGCTCCACGGCCAGCACCTCGGTCTGCGCCCAGGCCGCGCGCAGGGCCGGCCCGGCATAGGCCCAGTCGGCCTTGCCGACATGCAGGCTGCCGAACAGATAGCTGCTGTGGCCGCCACGGCTGATGCGCCACAGCAGGCCGCGGTCCGACGCCTTGGCGGCCCAGGTGGCGGCCTGCTCGGCACTCGGCAGGGCCGGCGCCGGCGGGCAGGCGGCATGGGCGCTGCCGACGAGGAAGGCCAAAAGGAGGGCGCGGATCATGGGCGGGGTTCGATGCGGAGTTCACCAGGCTTCTGGCTGAAATGCAGGCGACCGAGCACGTCCATGCCCAGCAGCGGAGCGGCGAGGTCGGGCAGCACGGTGACCATCAACTTGTCGGCGCGCACGCCGCCTTCCAGCGCAACGTCGGCCCGCGCAAGAAAGCCGCGCGTGGCGCCGGCCGCGGTATGGGCGCGCACGGCGCCCAGCGGCTTGAGGCCGGCGCGCTCCGCCAACACTTGCGGCAGGGCCGTCGTGGTGGCGCCGGTGTCGACGAGGAAATCCACCTCGATGCCGTCGACCCGGCCGGGCCAGTGGAAGTGGCCGTCGCCCCCGCGCGTCAGCACGATGACCTCGCCGGCAAGCTGGAAGCGGCTGGCCTCGCGCTCGTGCTCCCACAGCTTGAAACCCAGGAAAATGCCCAAGCCGATCAACAGCCAGATCGTCATCAGCTTGAGGGTGTGCGGCAGATCCTGGTGGGACACGAGGGGCGACTGAGGCGAGGGTTTGCGCGGGACCACACGATACCCGGCCCCACCAGAATGCCTTCATGACGCCGCCGCCCGCCCTGCTCATCGCACTGCTGCTCGCCGGTGGCAGCGATGAGCTGGTGTTGAACCGCTTCAACGACCCCTTCGAGGCCGTGTCGGCCGATATCGCCGATTGCCCGGAGCCCCGCGGCCCGCGCATCACGGCCGCCGAGGCCCGCGTGCAAGCTCACCATCGCGCCGAGCGCGGCACCACCTGCTGGCTCAAGGGCGAATGCAGCGAACCCAATGCCTTCCGCTATGACGCGACCATTGCCGGGGCCTTGCGTGCCAAGCTGAACGGCACGGCCGCCCTGCATCCGAGCAGCCTGTGGCTGACCGTGCAGGGCCGGGTCGTTTACCTCGAGGGCTGCGTCGGGCACGCCGAGCAGGCGACCGAATTGGAGGCCCAGGCACGCGGGTTGCCGGAGGTGCAGCGAGCCCTGGCCCTGGTGCGGGTCGGCCAGGGCGGCGTCGTGCCCTATCGGCGCATGAATTGACCTGCAAGACCCCAGGCGTGACAACGCCGCCCTGCCTTGTCACGATGGCCCCATGCAACTGCTGAAGCGTCTTGCCACCCTCTTCGCGCTGACGGCCCTGCTGGGCCTGATCGGCTGCTCCAGCCTGACGCTGGCCTATGGGCAGCTGCCACTGCTGGCCGGGCTTTGGGCGGACAACTATCTCGACCTGGACAGCCCGCAGCGCGGTCAGCTCAAGACGCAGCTGCAGGCCTGGCAGGCCTGGCACCGCCGCGAGGAGCTGCCGCAATGGATTGCGCTGGTGGGCCAGGCCCATGCGGCGCTGGACGACGGCGTCACCCAGGACGAACTGCTGGCCCTGGAGCGCGGCGCGCGCGCCAGCGTTGAGCGTTGCCTGCAGCACGCCGCGCCGCTGGCCGCGCCGGTGCTGGCCAGCCTGCGGCCCGAGCAGTGGCAACACCTGGAAAAGAAGATGGCCGAGAAGACGACCGAGTGGCGGGAGAAGCAATCGGGCAAGCGCGGGCCCGACGAGCGCGCCAAGCGCTACACCAGCAACCTCGAACGCTGGCTGGGCGACCTGGACCGCTCGACCCGCAAGCAGGCCGCAGCCGACGCTCGCAGCTGGCATTTCGACCTGCCCGTCATGGCCCAGGCCCGTGCCGCACGCCAGGTGCGGCTGGTGCAGGCCCTGCGCGCCTGGGCGCACCAGGACCTGGCCGCGGGCACCGCCCTGCTGATGCAGGACTCACAGACCCAGCCCACCGAGCAGCCCTATCGCGAGCAGATCGTCGCCAGCCTGCTGAAGCTGCTCAACAGCCTGGATGCCGAGCAGCGGGCCGCCGTCCGCAAGCATTGGGCCGACTGGGCGGCCGAACTGCGCAGCCTGCAGGCGGCCTGAACCCGGGCTTCAACTCCTCAGGGCGGCCACCGGTGCCAGGCGCGCCGCGCGCCGGGCTGGCACCCACACGGCCAGCTGGCCCAGCGCCCACAGCGCCAGTGCGCCAGCGGGCAGATAGCCCCAGGGCAGGCGCGGCAGTTCGTAGCTCTGCATCAGCAGCTGGCTCAGGGCCCAGGCACCGGCCATACCGATGAGGATGCCGGTCGTCGTCAGCAGCAGGTTCTCGAGCTGGAAGTAGCGCAGGATCTGGCCCTGGGTGGCGCCCAGAGCGCGGCGCGTGCCGATCATGCGGGTGCGCTGCTGCACCCAGAAGCTCGCCAGGCCGACGATGCCCATGGCCGTCACCAGCAGCAGCGACACGCAGACACCGCCCATCAGCCAGGCCATGGCGCGGTCCTGAGCGTAGAAGGACGAACGCATCTCGGTCAGGCGCTGGCTCTGCGTGACGACACGGCCCTGGTCGCCTTCTTCGAGCACCGCGGCCGCGGCCTTGATGCGCGAGTCCAGCTGGCCCGGCTCGGCGCGGATCACGTACGAGCCGCCGCCGCGCAGCGGCAGGATCATGGCGGCACCATCACCGTCGCCACGGGCGCGGTGCAGCTGCGTGTGCGTCAGCGTCTGGACGACGCCGATGATGGTCGACGGCGAGCGGCCGAAGATATAGACCTGCTTGCCCAACGCCGGCTGGCCGGGGAAGAGCTTGTCGGCCATCACCTTGTTGATGATGAGCTGCGGGATCTTGGGATCGGAGACGCTGAAGGTCTGGAAGTTGTCGAGCACCTCGTCGGCCGTGAAGTTGCGGCCCTCCAGCAGCTTGAGCCCGAAGGTCGGGATCATCTGTTCATCGGCCGCGTATTGCGCTGCGCTGATGCGCAGGCCCTTGTTGTCGGGCTCAAGCGAGACGCCGCTGTTGTTGCTGTTGTTGCCGTAGACGATCTGGTTGGGCACCGTGGCCGCCTTGATGCCTGGCAGCGCACGCAGCCGCGTGAGGTCCTCGGACACGATGCCGGCGGTGCGCTCGGGCGGCTGGGGCTTGCTGCCGCGCAGGGTCAGCACGCCGATCTCGGTCTCGGCCATGCCGCTGTCGGTGTTCAGCGCCTCGACGCGGGTCTGGATCAGGTGCAGCGCATTGGTGACGATGGCGCAGGTCAGCGCCACCTCCAGCACGATGAGGCCGGCCGCGATGCGGTGGCGGCGCAGCGTCGACAGGATGGGCGCGAGATCGCTCAGGGCCCGGCCAAACGCCCCGAGGGGGTTGCCGGTGGCGCGGGCTGGCGGGACGATGGACAGCGTGGAGGAGTCAGACATCACTGCACCTTCAGTTGGACGGCGGGGGTGACGAGGGCGGCACGCCAGGCCGGCAGCAGGCCGGCGAGCAGGCTGGCCAGCAGGGCCAGGCCCAGCGTCAGGGCCAGCATGCTGGCGTCGAGCTCGGCCAGCTTGGCGTAGTCGTTCGGGCTCTGGCGCACCAGCCACAGCCCGCCCTGGGCGAAAAGCAGGCCCAGCAGCGCGCCGGCCAGCCCGAGCAGGCCGGCCTCGACGACGAACTGCTTGAAGATGTCGCCGCGCGTCGCACCGAGTGCGCGGCGCACGCCGATCTCGCCGCTGCGACGCAGCGTCTTGGCCAGCAACAGGCCCACCATGTTGACGACGCAGACGGCCAGGAAACCAAAGGCCAGCCAGGTCTGCAGGCGCACATCGGCGGGCAGCACCTTCTGCGCGCCCAGCCAGTCCATCACGTTGCGCAGGCGCACATTCGTCGGTCGCTCGTAGCGGCCGGCCTTGCGCTGAGCCTCGGAGTAGGCGACGAGGTAGTCGCGGTAGGCGGCGGCCTCCTCGGGCTTGGCGAACTCGACCCAGTACTGGATCCACGAGCAGCTCGCGTTCAGGTCCAGCGAGGTGCCGCCGTTGGCACCCTTGGCCCAGCAGTTCATATTGCCCCAGTGGCCCATCTTCAGCAGCATGGCCGTCGAGAACGGCAGGTAGAAGTCCTCGGTCTCGGTGTAGCTGCCCAGGGTCAGGTCCCAGAAATGGGGCTGCACCTTCCAGGGCTTGAGCACGCCGACGATGCGCAGCGGCTGGCCGCGCACGATGACTTCCTTGCCCAGGCTGTTGCCGCCGCCGAACAGCTTCTCGTTGAGCGACGCCGAGATGACGGCGACACGCGCCTCGCCTTCGTCGTCGGCCGCGCTCCAGCCGCCGCCGTATTGCCACGGCGCGTCGAACATCGCGAAGAAGTCGGCCGACGTCATGCGCACGCTCGAGAAGATCGGCTTGGTCTGCGCATCGGGCAGGCCCACGGCGGTGTTGAAGCCGCTGGACATCGCCTGGCGCAGCGCCTTCTTGTCGCGCAGCAGTGCCGTCGCGTCATAGCGGCTCAGGTCGAAGTTGGGCTCTTCACCGGCCTTCCAGCTGACGATGTCCGACGCGTCGAGCTGCACGTTGAATAGGCGAGCGCTCTTGGCGGGAATGGGGTCGCCGGAGAGCACGTGATAGACGGTCAACGTCGTCATGCAGGCGCCGATGCCCAGGGCGAGCGCCATCACCATCAACGCGGAGAGGCCCTTGGCGGCAAGCGTGTTGCGCCAGGCGAGTTCGAGGTAGTGAAGAAACATCAGCGGTTCTCCAGAAGAGCGTTGACGGTGGCCAGTTCGGCGTCACCGAGGGAGCCGGCCGCCTGGTGCAGGGCGAGCAGGGCCAGCACATGGCGGTGGCGGGCCTGGGTCTGCGCGTTCTGCGCGCCGGCCAGGGTCTGGATGGCGAGGAGCAGATCGGTGGTGCTGCGCGTGCCCAGAGTCAGCCCGGTGCGCGTGGCTTCGAGCGCGCGCTCGGCGGCCTCGACGGCGACCTGCGCGGAGCGCAGCTGCACCGCGCCCTGGCCCACGGCCAGGTGCTGCGCCCTCACCTCGCGCAGCACGGCGCGGCGGCCGGCTTCGAGCTGCTCGCGGGCGGCATCCCGCTGAAAGCCGGCGCGGTCGGCCGCAGCGGCCACGGCGCCGCCGGCAAACAGCGGCACGGTCAGGCGCAGGCCGACCAGCGTCGGCGTGCGGCTGGCATCGAAGGCCGACACGCCGCTACCTCCACCGACATTGCGGCGCTGGGTCGTGTCCACGCCCACGCTCAAGGTCGGCAGATGACCGGCGCGCGCGGCCGAGATGCGCTGCTCGCTGGCCTGCACGTCCAGCTGCAGCGCGCGCAACTCGGGGTTGGCCTGCAGCGCACGCGCGGTCCAGGCTTCGGCGTCGTCCGGCAAGGCTTGTGCATCCAGCGCACGGCGCAACGGCTGCAGGGTGGTGACGGGCACGCCGGTCAATTGGGCCAGCGCCTCGCGGGCATCGGCCAGGTTGAGTTCGGCGGCCAGCGTGTTGCTGCGCGCCAGTTCGCGGTAGGCGCGCGACTGGTCGGCCTCGACCTGCGCCGACAGGCCAGCCTTGAAACGCGTGTCGGCCTCGCTGACCTGGCGGGCGAAGGCCTCTTCGTTGGCGCGCGCCGTGGCCAGCTGGGCCTGGGCCGACAGCAGGCCGAAATAGGCGTCGGCGACGCGGGCCCGCGCGGCCTGCTCGGCGGCGGCCAGACGCGCGGACTGGGCCGAGGCCTGGCTGCGGCTGGCATCCCATTCGCGCAGCGCGGCCAGGTCGAAGAGGGGCTGGCTGATGCTGCTCGTCGTCGTGCGCGAGCGCTCGCCACTGCCGTTCTCGCGCTGCTCGCTGCTCTGCAGGTTCCACTGCGGCAGCAGCGCCGCGCGGGCTTCGCGTGAGGCCGCTTCCTGCGCGCCATTGAAGGCCGCGGCCTGGCGCAGCAGCGGGTCGGCCGCGCGCGCCTGCGCCCAGACCTGCAGCAGGTCGTCGGCTTGCGCGGTGGCGCAAGCGATCAACAGCAGGAACGCGATGGTTTTCAAGCGGCGAGCTCCGCAGCCAGGTCGACAACCTGACCGTCGATGACGTGGACATTGCGCTGCGCACGTGCGGCCAGCTGCGGGTCATGCGTGACCATGACGATGGTGGCGCCGTCGCGGTGCAGCTCTTCGAGCAGTTCCATGACGCTGCGCGCCATCGCGCTGTCGAGGTTGCCGGTGGGTTCGTCCGCCAGCAGCAGGCGCGGCTCGCCGGCCAGGGCCCGGGCGATGGCGACGCGCTGTTGCTGGCCGCCCGAGAGCTCGGCCGGGTAGTGGCGGCCGCGGGCCGACAGGCCGACGCGAGCCAGTGCATCGGCAGCGCGCTTCTTGCGCTCGGCGCCGCCGAAGCCGCGATAGCGCAGTGGCACCTCGATGTTGTCGAGCACGCTCAGGTCGGGGATCAGGTTGAAGGCCTGAAAGATGAAGCCGATCTTCTGGTTGCGGATGCGCGAGCGCTCGGCGTCGCCCATGCGGCTGACGTCGATGCCGTCGAGCTTGTAGCTGCCGCCGCTGAAGGCTTCCAGCAGGCCAGCGATGGTCAGGAAGGTCGTCTTGCCTGAGCCCGACGGCCCGGTCACGGCGACGAACTCGCCCTCGTTGACGGTCAGGTTGAAGTCGCGCAGGGCATAGGTCTCGACCATTTCGGTGCGGTAGACCTTCTGCAGTTTTTCCATCTGGAGCATGGTGTTCTTCCTGTTCACTCGGATTTGGCTTGGTCGCGATCAGCTTTGCCGACGGCTTGGCTTGTCTAGGCGGCGCTTGCTTAGTGGCAAGGTGCCGGGAGTCCCGCCCGGCGGCGGGGTAACTTTCTTCTGCGGCGCCAGAAGAAAGTCACCAAAGAAGAGGCSCTGAACCGCACTAGAGCGCGACGCCGCGAAGAGCGGCGCGCGAAAACGTTCACCGGCATTCCGCCTAGACGCGAYCCGCTGCGCTCTCGCTGCTGTCCCTATGACGAGCACCATCCACCGCCCCTTCACGCCGGTTGACGCCGGCTGCACGCCGGGCTCATCAGGAATACCGCGTCGCTGGGGCGACGGCACGGAGGTGCTGGCAGCGGCCGCGTCGCCCGAGCGACGCTGCATTTGGTTTTCTGGTGAGCTCGGCGTGCAGCCGCGCGTTAAGCGGGCAGCTGGTGCGATGGATGGTGCTGGTGACAGGGACAGCAGCGAGAGCGCAGCGGGTCGCGTCTGCCCAATCACCGAGTGGCTGTTGCACGGCACAGCTCGTGCACGTGGTGCTGGTGTGCGGTTCAGGGCCTCTTCTTTGGTGACTTTCTTCTGGCCCCGCAGAAGAAAGTTACCCGGCTGCCGGGACGGACTCCCGGCAATGCACCGAGCAAGCACGCTCTCCGCAAAAGTAACCTGATGACCCATCACGCTCACAACCTCAATCCGCAATCAGGACGCGCTCCGCGCCCTTGAAGTTGTCCGACCCGGAGATGACGACACGGTCTCCGACCTGCAGGCCCGAGATCACCTCGACGCGTTCGAGCGAGCGCGCGCCCAGCTTGACGGCGACCTTCTCCGCCACGCCGCCGCGCACCACATAGGCAAAGCTGCCACCGCTCTCGTCGACAAAGCTGCCGCGAGCCACGCCCAGCACCTTGTCGCGGCGGTCCAGCAGCACCCGCACCGACAGGCGCTGGTTCTGGCGCAGCTGCTCGGGCTGCTGGCCAGCAAAGCGCAGCCGCGCGCTGACCTCGCCGTTGACGACCTCGGGCGAGACCGAGCTGACCTGGCCGGCCCAGCGCTGGCCGTTGCCGGTGATCTCGCCAGGCATGCCGGGCTGCAGCTCGCGGGCAAAGCTCTCGGCGACCTGCATCTGCACTTCCAGCGCCGACAGATCGATGACCGACAGCAGCTTGGTGTCGCGGGCGACATTGGTGCGGTCGGGAATGAAGAGCTGGCCGACCTGGCCATCCACCGGTGACCGCACCTGCAGCTCGCTCACCTGGCGCTCCAGGTCGGCGACGAGCAGTTGCTGGCGCGCCAGCGCACTCTGCTTGGCCTGCACGTCGAGCTTGAGGCTGTCGGTCTTGAGGCCGCGCAGATCGCGGGCCTGATCGTGCGCGAGCTTGGCCTTGGCCAGAGCGTCCTGGGCACGCTCGACCTGCATGCGCGCCGTGGCGCCGGCCTCGAAGGCCTGGGTCTGGCGGGCCAGGTCGTTCTGGGCGGTCTGCTGGTCGATGCGGGCGTTCTCGAAGGCGCTTTGCAGCGCGGCCGTCTGTTGGCGGGCCTCGACCTCGGCGCGGGCCAGGTCGGCGCGCAAGGCATCGACATTGCTGCGCTCCTGCGCGAGGCGGTTGGTCAGCTCGGGTGAGTCGACGCGGGCCAGCACCTGGTTGCGCTTGACCGGGTCACCGGCCTGCACGGCGAGCGTGACGGTGCCGGCGCCGGGCGCGAACAGCGTCGGGCTCTGCGCGGCGACGACACGGCCTTCGCCGGCGACGTCGCGCGTCAGCGGTGCCACGTCGACGGTGGCCACGGACAGCCGGGCGATGCTGACGGCTGAGTCGGCGGACAGCATCTGCTTGATTCGGCCGCCGCTCACCAGCACGAGCACGGCCACGACGACCGCGCCGCCGGCCAGCAGCAGCGGCCAGCGCCGGGACTTTTGAGCGAGGGGGCGGTCCTGTTCCGAAGTGTCGCGAAAGCGGGTGTTCATGCCCTGTCTTCCGCAAGGGATGTGCCAGCACGCGCCTCGTGAAAAATCAACGACTTGCAACCGTGACATGTGTCCGCGGACAGGTGGCGGACAGTCCGTACAAGGTCCGCAACGGGCAGCAGCGTTTGCTTACGAAAGCGCACAACTGGTGGCGAGACGACACGACTGGCCGGCTCCAACAATCGCGCCGCTTCGGAGACTGAAATGACTCTCGCCCGACTTTGCCTGCTGGCCGCGCTGACCAGCCTGAGCTGGCCCGCGCTGGCTAACGATCTGCCGCCGTCGGCCATGACGGAGTCGGAGGCGCGCCGCTTCCTCGGCCAGGCCAGCTTCGGGCCGACGGACGCCAGCGTCACCGATGTGATGGCCCGCGGCCGCGCCGCCTGGCTGTCGAGTCAGTTCAACCTCGCCAACTCCGACTTCAGCGGCGTGCCGTATGTCGACCCCGACTCGAGCAAGGGCTGCCCCACGGGCGCGCCGGCCACCTGCAAACGCGACAACTACACGCTGTTCCCGGTGCAGGTGCAGTTCTTCGCCAACGCCGTCAACCAGCCCGACCAACTGCGCCAGCGCACGGCCCTGGCGCTGTCGGAGATCCTGGTCGTGTCGGGCAATGTCATCAAGCTGCCCAATGCGATGGCCGACTACCAGCGCATCTTTTTGCGCAACGCCTTCGGCAACTTCCGCGACGTGCTCAAGGAGGTGACGCTGTCCCCGGCCATGGGGCGCTTCCTGAACATGGCCAACAACGACAAGCCCAACCCGGCCAAGGGTATCGAGCCCAACGAGAACTACGCCCGCGAGGTGCTGCAGCTCTTTTCCATCGGCCTGTCGCAGCTCAACCTCGACGGCAGCGTCCAGCTCGACGCCAAGGGCCAGCCCATCCCCAGCTACGACCAGGACACGGTCGAGGGCTTCGCTCACGCCTTCACCGGCTGGACCTATGCGCCGCGACCCGGGGCGACGAAGAACAAGTTCGGCAACCCGAGCTATTACGACGCGCCCATGGTCGCCTTCGACGACCACCACGACAAGGGCACGAAGAAGCTGCTGAGCGGCACCGTGCTGCCCGGTGGCCAGACGGCGCAGACCGACCTCGACGCGGCCATCGACAACATCTTCAACCACCCCAATGTCGGCCCCTTCATCGGCCGCCAGTTGATCCAGCAGCTCGTCACGGCCAACCCCAGCCCGGCCTATGTGCAGCGAGTGGCCACGGCCTTCAACGGCGGGGCCCTCGTCAACGGCCAGCGCAGCAAGCGCGGCGACATGAAGGCCGTGCTGACGGCCATCCTGACCGACGCCGAGGCCGCCTCCCCACAGGCGCCCGCCAACTTCGGCAAGCTGCGCGAACCCATCCTGCAGCTGACCCACCTGCTGCGCAGCATGGGCGGCGTCAGCGATGGCGTCTGGCTGCGCAGCCAGGCTGCGAGCCTGGGCCAGACGGTCTACAGCCCGGCCAGCGTCTTCAACTTCTTCCCGCCCGACTACGACCTCCCCGACAACCCCAGCCTGGACGGCCCAGCCTTTGGCGTCTTCAACGCCAGCGCCGCCTTCAAGTTGAGCGGCGTGCTGCAGACGGCGCTGAACGGCAAGGGCGTGGCGGCCGACGCTTCCGTCCCCGGCGCCACCGGCACCAAGATCGACCTGACCCGCTGGCAGGCTCTGGCCGCAACGCCGACCAGCCTCGTCGCCGAGATCAACCGCGTGCTCTTCGCCGGCCGCGCCAGCACGGCGCTGCAGACCGCTCTGCTGAAGGCCGCGCAGATTGCGCCGGCCACCAAGCCGCTGGACCGCGCCAAGGCGGCATTGTTCCTGGCGGCCATGTCCCCCGAATACCTCGTGGAGAACTGAAATGCTGTCCCGACGCCATCTGCTCTCCCACGCCGCGGCATTCGCCGGTGCCTCTGCCCTGCCCTCGCTCGCTGCGCCGCTGCTGGGCAGCGACTACCGCGCTCTCGTCTGCGTCTTCCTCTACGGCGGCAACGACGGCAACAACATGGTCGTGCCGATGGACACCGCCGGCTACGCCGCCTACGCGAAGGCGCGCGGCACGGCCGGTGCGGGTGGGCTGACGCTGCCGCAATCGGCCCTCGCACCGCTGAACGGCGGCGGCGTCGGCCTGCACCCGGCGCTGACGCCGCTGGCCGACATCTGGAATCAGGGCCACCTGGCCGTGCAGGCCAATGTCGGGCCGCTGGTGAAGCCCATGACCAAGGCCGAGTTCAACGGTTCAGGAGCCCAGCGACCGAGCAATCTGTTCTCGCACGACGACCAGCAGGACCAGTGGCAGCGCGGCCAGTCCTTCAGCGGCAATGCGGCCACGTCGGTCACCGGCTGGGGCGGCCGGATCGCCGATTTGCAGGCCGCCAATGGCGTCGTCCCCATGGCCCTGTCGGTCAGCGGCAACAACGTCTTCATGAACGGCGCGACCCACGCCGGCCTGACGGTCGGCAGCGGCACCAGCTTCGCGATCAAGGGCTTTGGCAACAACCTCGGCGCCAGCCCGCTCTACCAGCTCTATCAAGGCCTGCTGCAGCAGCCCTATGCCAACGCCGAGGAACGCGCCGCGGCCAGCGTGCTCAACCAGGCCCTCAAGGCCAGCAATGTCCTGAACACGGCGCTGTCGGGCACCGGCAGCATTGCCGGCCTCTTCAGCGGCCTGGGCAGCAACATCGCCCAGCAGCTGCTGACGGTGGCCAAGATGATTGAGGGCCGCTCGGGTCTGGGCGTCACGCGCCAGCTCTTCTTCGTCAGCATGGGCGGCTTCGACACCCACAACGACCAGCTCAACCAGCAGCAGGCCCTGTTCTCGGACCTCGGCCCCGCGCTGAAGGCCTTCTACGACGCGATGCAGCAGCTCGGCGTTGCCAACGCGGTGACCACCTTCACCGCCAGCGATTTCGCGCGCACCTTGCAACCCGCTTCGGGCGGCGGCACCGACCACGCCTGGGGCAACCACCAGTTCGTGCTCGGCGGCGCCGTCAAGGGCGGGCTCTACGGCCGCATGCCCCAGCTCGTGCTCGCCGGGCCGGACGACATGTCCGACGAGGGCCGCTGGCTGCCGACCACGTCGGTCGACCAGATGAGCGCGACGCTGGCCAGTTGGTTCGGTGTCGGCGCGGCCGACCTGGGCGCGGTTTTCCCCCACCTGGCCAACTTCAACGTGAAGAACCTGGGCTACTTCGGCTGATGACAAAACTGGCAGGGGCCGCTGGTACAACCGTCCCATGCCCGACACCTACTCCATCCAGTGCCGCTGCGGCCAGCTCCGCGGCCTGCTGCAGCCCACACGCCCGTCCAATCGCTGTGTCTGCTATTGCTCCGACTGCCAGGCCTTTGCCCGATACCTGGGCGCGCAAGACGCGCTGGACAGCCAGGGCGGCAGCGACATCGTGCAGGTCCCGGCCTCTCACGTCGTGTTCACGCAGGGCCAGGACCGGCTGACCTGCATCCGCCTGACCGACAAAGGCATGCTGCGCTGGTACGCGAGCTGCTGCCGCACGCCGATCGGCAACACTCTCGCAGACCGGAAGGCCGATTTCGTCGGCCTGATCCATACGGGCCTCGGTCAGGACAAGGCCGCGCTCGCGGCGTCGTTCGGACCGGTCACGATGCGTGTGGGCGTCGACGGCGCCCTGGGCGACAGCAAGCCGAGAGCGGCGGGCATGTTCAGCGGCATCGCCAAGACCCTTGCCATGATCATCATGGGCCGTCTGCGCGGGACCTACCGCGCCAGCCCCTTCTTCGATCCGCAGACCGGCACCCTCGTTGCGAAGCCCCGGGTGCTGTCCACCAAGGAACTTGCGGCGGCCAAGCGCGCCGGCTGAACGCAGCTACTTCGCCTGAAGCTCTTCGCAGGGCTGGATCATCAGGCCGTAGTTGGCCTCCTTGGCATACAGGAAGCGCCCGCTGCTGACTTCGAACAGCAGCTCGGTCGACACGATGCGGCCCCACCAGGCGCGCAGGAAAAGCAGATCCTCGTTCAGCCACTGCACCTCGACGTTCTGGGCCAGCTCGGCGAAGTCCAGCCGCCAGGCGCGCTTGGGGCCCTGCAGCGTGTAGATCTCGATGGTGTTGACGCGGGGCACGCCCTCCTTCGTCGAGTCGATGGTCACCAGACGATGGAAGGCCGCCGTGTCGTGGGGTGAGCGCGGCTTGTACTCGGGRTCGCTGTCGTCCAGCTCGCGCTCCGGCCGGGCGACCAGGCGCTTGACCGACACATGACCCGCCAGCGGCACCAGACGCGGCGCGGAATACTCGACGCTGACGGCGTCGCAACGGGGGGCAGCCTGAGCATTGCAGGCAAGGATCAGCAGGGCGAGAGCGGTGTGGCGCATGGGGCGAGACGCTGGAGGTGGCGGGATGCTGCCAGCCTCAACGCCCCGCGCCGCGGCGGGATGACTTCGTTCGTGGGGGGCGGGCGGCTTTCAGGCGCCGACCGCGACAAGGAAGCAGTAGGCCAGCACCGCGCCCCACAGGCACAGCCCGAACAACGAGGAAGCGCTTCGCATCATGTCGTTCTCCCATCCGTTAGAACGCGGCTGCCGGCGCCTCAGGCACGCAGCAGCTTGTCCGCATAACGCCAAGTTTGCGGGGCTTGGGGAAACACTGTTGCCAGTGCGGTTTCCGACAGGCCGAGATGGCGCTGCAGCAACGGCGTCAGCACCTGGCGGAAGTCAGTACGCACGGCCAGGTCACGTCCGTCGGCCAGGGCGCTGGCGTCCAGGCCCGGCCATTCGCCCAGCATCTGCCCGCCGGCGACCGGGCCGCCGAGCAGCCAGATGACGTTGCCGCGGCCATGGTCGGTGCCGCCGTTGCCGTTCTGGCGCAGCGTGCGGCCAAACTCGCTGACGACGACGATGACGGTGTCCCTGTAGGTGTCGCCCAGGCCCACGCTCAGCGCATCCAGGCCCTCGCCCAGGCTGGCCAGGCGGTTGGCGAGCTGGCCGCGGGCGGCGCCTTGGTTGACATGGGTGTCCCAGCCGCCCACCGCCGTGAAGGCGAGCTGGGTGTGGGCGTCCTTGCGGATCAGCGTGCCCAGGCGCCGCGCATCGGCGGCAAAGCTGCGGGCCGACGGCGCGCCGGCGTCGGCGCTCGGGTCCATGGACTTCGCCTCACCGCCGGCCATGCTGCGGCTCATCTCGCCGCGGCCCTGCGTGGTGTCGCGCAGCGTGCCGCTGAGCTGGGCGTCGTTGGCATAGAGCTTGGCCAACCCGCTTTGCATCTGCGGGTCGTCGATGGCGCGGCGCTGCATCGCATTGGGCCCCAGGCCGAGGCTGGCGACGCTGGCCGTGCCGGCAAAGATGCGCGGCGGCGTGCTGCCCTGGCTGATCGCGCGCGTTGGCGCCGGCTCACCCGGCAGGGCCGTCAGCAGCCGGTTCATCCAGCCATCGGGCGTGGACTTGCGACCCGGCGTACCGGACTCGAGGTAGTCCTGGGCGTCGAAATGCGAGCGCGTCGGGTCGGGCGAGCCGCTGGCATGCACGAAGGCGAGCTGGCCGCCGTCCCAGTGGCGCTTCAGCGGGCTCAAGGATGGATGCAGGCCGAACAGCGAATCGAGCTTGATGAGGCCATCCTCCGCGCCCGGTGCCGCGAGCGCAATCTGCGGGCGGCTGGTGGCGTACTCGCGCTCGCCATAGGGCGCGACGACCGACAGGCCGTCCACCGCGCCGCGCAGCATGACGACGACGAGCTTCTTCTGGGTGCCCCCCTGGGCGTGCACCAGAGACACAGGCAGGCCGCCGAGGGTGAAGGCACCGAAGTGCAGCAATTGACGACGCAACATGGCGGTCACCTTTTCATGAAATCGGGGCTGGCGAGCAGCAGGGCAACCTGCTGGCCCACAGGCTCGGTCGCCAACGTGCGGCGCGTGGGTTCACTGACCGACGCACCCAGGGTGCTGGTCAGCTTCTCGGCGCTGATGCCACTGCGCTGGCCCAGCGTCGTCGCCAGTTGCACGCGCTGCGTCAGCGCCTCGGGGTTGCGCCAGGCGGCCGCAGTGTTCTTGTAGCCATCGGGCGTTTGTGCGCCGTAAAGAGGCTGGCCCGCCTGCGCCAGCGCGGCGAGCAGATTGCGCGGGTCGGCCGGCTGCAGGTCCAGCGCGCGCAGGCTGGACAGCAGGTATTGGTAGGGCGTCTTGAACTTGGCCTGGTAGGCCTCGCGGCTCCAGAACTCATCGGCGCGGATCAAGGTGCGCGCGAACTCGCGCAGGTCGCCGCCCGTGGCCTTGAAGTTGTCGGCGAGCTTTTGCACCAGGCTGGCCGGCGGGTCGTCGGCCACAAAGGCCTGAGCGAACTTGGTGGCCAGGTGGCGGGCCGTGGCCGGGTGGGCGGCCAGCACGTCCAGCGCGTGCTCGCCCTCGGCCTGGCCGGCGCCCTTGACGCTATGGCCCAGCCAGGTCTTGCTGCCGTTGTCATGCTTGCGCGGCTCGAAGGCGAACAGGTCGCCCGTGCCGCCGACCAGCGCCTTGCGCGTGTCCAGGCCCCAGCCGGTCAACATGCGCGCCAGCTCGGTCACGTCACGCTGGGCGTAGCCACCGTCCACGCCCAGCGTGTGCAGTTCCATCAGCTCGCGGGCGTAGTTCTCGTTGAGGCCGCTGGGCACCCGGGCCTTCCGCTCCGGCCGCTCGGCCAGGAAGCGGCGCGCGCGCTGCGGCGGCGCGTAGCCGGCGACGACGCTCTGGGCGTTGTCGAGGTAGATCAGCATGGCCGGGTGCTTGGCGGTGGCGCCCAGCATGTCGCGAAAGCGCCCGAGCACATGGGGCCGGATGGCGCGCTGCTCGTAATCGGCCACGAGCACGCCGACCGCGTTCTTGCCCGCAAAGACGTTGAAGTGGTTGAACCAGAACTCGGTCAGCACCTCTTCGAGCTGGGCCGGGCTCAGCAGCGCACGCGACAGACGGGCCGTCGCGGCCTGGCCGACGAGGGGGCGGATCTTGTCGCGCACTGCATTGATCGCATCGGCATCGGTCTTCATGCCCTGGGCCTGCTCACGCCGGGCCTCGCGAGCGGCCTTCACCGCCTCGCGGTAGCGACCCAGCAGCTCGGCCTGGCCGAGTTGGAGCACCTCCAGGCTGGCCAGGCGGGCGCTCAGGCCTTCAGGCTGCGGCAGGCGGCGCGGTTCCAGTTGCTCGCTGAGGAAGCGCTCCAGCCATTTGTCGGCGCCTTGCGCGGCGATGGCGGCGGCGTCAGCCGGGCGCGGGCCGTAGCCCAGGCGGTTTAGCGCGTGCAGGGCGCGCTCATCGGCGCTCAGGGCCGGAGCTGCAACCGCAACAGCCGCCTGGCTGCGGCGCGCTGCCAGCATGACGCCGCCAGCCAGGGCGGCGGCACTGCTCAGCACAAAGCGGCGGTTTTTCATGGGGACCTCTCCGGTTTCTTGAACCAGAGAATCGCCCGATTCACGCAAGCTCGTATGGCCGATGCGCAAAGATTTGTAGCGAGGAGCCCCTCTCGCCCGAGGCTGGCCGGCTAGGGGACGATCCGGCGCTCGGCCCGCAAATTCATTGGCCGCGAAGCCAATGCTCAAGGCTGCGCAGCGTGGCGGCTAGGTCAAGAGGCTTGTTCCAGTAGCCGTCAAAGCCATGGCGGCGCGCCAGCTGGGAAGCGACGAACTCGGACTCGGCCGTCACCAGCAGGGCCGGCACACCGTCGGGCAGGCCGGCAGCGCGCAGCTGGGTCAGCAATTCGTCGCCACCAATATCGGGCAGGCGCAGATCGCACAACAGCAAATCGACGCGATCCTGCGCCACCAGGCGTCGGGCATCCGCGCCGCTGCGCGCCACCAGCAGGCTACAGCCGGGGCGCAGCTCCAGGATGCCTTGCATCAGCATCACGTTGACGGGATCGTCCTCGACGTAGAGAACCTGGCTTGTCGTCATGCCCGCCCCTTCAAAAGCAGACGGCAGGCTGCAAGCGCCTGGATCGGGCAACACGGCATCGGCAGGGGACAGGCATAGGAACATGACTCGGGATTTTGCGCTGATTATCAAATCTATTAATACGAATGATCAATGCAACCGCCCCTGAACGGGTGGCGTCGCGCTGGATTTGCCAAATATTGCAAGGCGGCCGCGGCGAAAATCGCCTAGGCGCGACGACGCAGTTCGGCCAGCGCCCGCGACAGCGGCAGCCAGCCGTCGGGCAAGGGCCTGCCTGGCGCCCCGTCCGCCGCCGCCATCTCCAGCGCGCGGGCCTGGGCGGCCAGGGCGGGATGGCCCAGCAGCTCCAGCACGGCCTTCAGGCCATGAGCGACGCGGCGCAGTGCGGGCGCATCGCCGCTGGCGACGGCCGCATTGCCCTGCGCGAGATCATCCGCAAAGCGGTCCAGGCAGCCGGCGCGAAAACTCTCGTACAGGGCCCGATCGCCGCCGAAATGCTGCAGCACCGGGTCAACGCCCGTGGCCAAGGCCGCGACCGGTGCGGTGGCCAGGGCGCGCCCCCGCAGCAGCTCGCTGACCGTGTCCAGCAACTCGGTCAGCGGCACGGGTTTGCGCAACGTGCGCACGACGCCGCGGGCGGCCAGCGCCGCATGATGGTCGGGGTGAACGCCAGCGCTGAAAATCACCCACGGTGGCGCACCGGCAGCCTGGGCCAGGCCCTCTGCGAGCAGGGTTTCGGCGGAGCCGTCGGGCAGCATCAGGTCGCTGACGACGAGCTGCCAGCCGCCGCCAGCCAGCGCGTCGCGGGCATCGGCCAGGCGGCGTACGACGCTCAGCTCGACCGCCGGCGCCGCCGGGTCATGGTCCGGCAGCTCCTCGAGAGCCAATTCGACGAAGCGGGCAATCGAGACGTCATCCTCGATCAGCAGCAAGCGCGCGGGCATAGGTATGCGCGCGCTCAGGTCGGCTGGGCCGCTGCGGCCTCGGCCAGCAGCGGTGGCAGCTCGGTGACCAGGGCCGTCTTGTGCACCAGCGGCACGCCCTCCAGCGCAAAGGCATACGGCGCACGCTGCGCCTCGTCCAGCGCGGTCACAACGATGAGGCGGCTGCGCGCGAACTGTGGGTGAGAGCGCAGGCTGGTGATCAGCGCCGCGCCGTCGATGCCCGGCAGCAGGATGTCGATGAGCAGCACGTCCGGTTCCAGGCGGCCGGCCATGGCCAGGCCGGCGATGCCGTCGGAGGCGACGTGCAGCTCGGCCTCGGGCAGCTCGCGCTTGACGACCAGGCTGATGAGGTTCTGGAAGTGCACCGAATCCTCGATGAGCAGCAAGGTCAAGGGGCGTTCGTTCGCTCGGGCGCCAGTGCCTGGCAGCGCTGTCGTCGCACGGCCGGCGCGGGCGGCGAGCCAGGCCTCCAGCGAACTGCGCAGGATGCGGCGGTGGCCGCCTGGCGTTTTCCAGGCCTGCAATTCGCCACGGTCGACCATCAGCTGCACGGAGCGCACAGCCATGCCCAGCTGTTGGGCGGCTTCGGTGGTCGAACAGGTGTCGGGCGTGGAGGGGGTACGGTTCACTTGCGATATTTTGCCGAATTTGCCGGCAATCGCCGAGCTGGAATATTTGATAAAAATGATCGCATCGGAGAATGCGGCACCGATACGGAGCTAGCCATGTTGTTCACCGCCGCCTTCGCCCCATCCACACCCCCGCTGGCGCTGCCCCATCCTGCCCTCGACGAGGGCCATGACCTTGACCGCAGCGCCCATCGCGTGCGGCTCGGGCATCTGGCGGAGGCCCTGGCCGTGCATGTGGGCATGGACGCCGACAGCGCCCGCCAACTGCGCCTGGCCGCGCCCCTGCACGACATCGGCGAGCTGGACGCCAGCCCTGCCAGCGCCGTATCGCCCTGGCCGCTGACGGCCGAGGAAGAGCACCACCGCCGGCGCACCCAGCCGCACCGTGGCGCGGCCCTGCTCAGCGGCTCGAGCCTGTCCCTTTTCGCCCTGGCGGCCGAAATCGCCCTGTACCACCGCGAGCGCTGGGACGGCAGCGGTTATCCCGAAGGCCTCAGTGGCGAGACCATTCCGCTGTCTGGGCGTATCGTTGCCGTCGTGGACTATTTCGACGCACTGACCCTGCCCCGCAGCTACCGCCCGGCCCGCGCCGACGACCGCGCGCTGGCGATGCTGGCCGAGCAGGCCGGCAGCGCCTTCGACCCGGCCATCGTCGCCGCCTTCCTGGCCCATGCCCCCGAGCTGATCGCGCTGCGCGACCGCGTCAACGCGACGCGCGCCGGAGAGAGGGCATGACGCGGCTGGCTGCCGCGCTGCTCGGCCTTCTCGGCTTTTTGGCCACCGTCGCCGCCGCACCGGTTTCAGCGGCCCCCAACAACACAACCCCTTCGCAGCGCGTGCAGGACAGCGGCGAGTTGCGGGTGTGCATCTGGCCCGACTACTACGGCATCTCGCTGCGCAACCCGCGCACCGGCCAGCTGTCGGGCATTGACATCGACCTGTCGGCCGCCTTCGCCGCCGACCTCAAGGTCAAGCCCGTCTATGTCGACTCCTCTTTCGCGACCCTCATCGACGACCTGCTGCGCGACCGCTGCGACGTTGCGATGTTCGCCGTCGGCATGACGCCACAACGCGCTCAAGCACTGCGCTTCAGCCGGCCCTATCTGGAAAGCGACATCTATGCGGTGACGACGCGCAGCAGCCGCGTCGTGAAGAGCTGGCAAGACCTGGACCGCCCCGGCGTGCGCATCGCCGTGCAGGCCGGCACCTTCATGGAACCCGTCATGGCGGGTGCCCTCAAACAGGCTAACCTCGTCGTCGTGCGGCCACCCGACACCCGCGAGCGCGAACTCGAGGCCGGCCGCGTGGACGCCTTCATGACCGATTACCCCTACAGCCGCCGCCTGCTGGACAACGCCGACTGGGCCCGCCTCGTCGCGCCGCCCACGCCCTTCTTCGTGCTGCCCTATGCCTATGCCGTCAAGCCCGGCGACGCCGCCTGGCTGACGGCTGTGGATGAATTCGTCGGGCGTATCCAGCGCGACGGCCGGCTGCAGGCCGCCGCCAAGCGCCACGGCTTGAGCGCCATCGTGCGCGAGAAATGAGGCCCCCGGTCCAAGGCGTACCTTGGCCCGCCCCCCGAGGGGGCGGCGATGCTTGGCGGATCGACCGCCAAGCACTTCGCCTGCGCGGGCCGGCTTGGGAACTGGAGTCGGACACAAGCAGTCCCTGCGGACTGCTTGTGCCTACGGAAGGACATGGGCCTCTGGCCCATGGCAGGCCAGGCGCTCGGCCCGCAGGGGAGCTCTGACATGCCCCACCGGAGTCGCTGGCGCCCAAGCATCATCACAGCCAGCGCCGGCGTCCTGCTCGCGGCCACGCTGCTCGCCGGCGCGGGCTACAGCATCTGGCGCGAGAAGCGCGAGCAGACGACCGAGGCCGCCGCCCGCCAGGCGCTGCTCGCGCGCGTGCTCGAGGACCACGCCAGCCGCAGTCTGGACGCCGCCCAGCTGGCCCTGGCCGGCCTGGCCGACGTGGCCGAGCGCGGTGCCCCACCCGAGGTGCTGCAGGCCCTGCTCGGCCAGACCCAGGCCAGCCTGGGTTTCCTGCGCGGCGTCGCCCTGCTCGACGAGGCCGGCCACGTGCTGGCCGCCGCCGACCCCGCCGACCGCGGTGCGCAGATCGCCACGGCCAGGCTTGGCCCGCTGCCGGCCCTGGGCCAGGACTCGCTCGGCGGCTTCGTCGCCGCGCGCAGCCTGGCCAGCCTCGCCGGAGTCGCACCAGGC
>NZ_JBFUMN010000053.1:0-36245 GCF_054049335.1 Roseateles sp. P5_E1 | reverse complement strand
CGCCAGGCATGGGATGCCCACAGGGCATCCCATGTCCGGGCTCACTCCCGCCAAGCGGGAGCGAGCTTGCTTGGGGCGGCCCGSCGCGGCGCTCATGCGTCGAAGACGAAGGTGCTCTGCAGCGCGTTGTGGTTCTTGAGATCGAGATCGATGCCCAGTGCCGGGTTCTTGGAACGGTAAGTCGGGGCCTTGCCGACAAACACCGGCGCGCCCGGCACCGTCGAGAACACGGTGTCGGACAAGGTCGTCAGCCCACCCATCGCACCGCGATAGGGCTCGAGTTCGGCGTAGTAATTCGTGCCGATCTCGAGGATGCCCTTGCCGTCTTGCACGGTGAACTTGATGGGCGCCCGCTCGACCGACACCACCGTGCCAATGAGGGCGGCGAGATCGGCGACCGGCCCGCCGGCCTGGCCCGTGTAGACCTTGAGCAGGGCTGCCTCCTGCGCCGCCGAGGCCTTGTCGTCGACAAAGATTGCGGCGGTCCAGTTGCCTTTGAGGATGTTGCCGGGGACATGGGCCACGGCCGCGATGGTGTTGCCGCCGACGTCCACGCCGTCGATCACGCCCTTGTCGATGCGCCAGGCGACGATGGTGTCGCAGGTGCCGTTGTCTGGGTCCTCGCCGATCCAGCAGGGACACAGCACGTTGCAGTTGCAAACCTCCAGCAGACGACCTTCCAAGTGATAGCCCATATGACTCTCCGTCAAAGCCAAACACAATGAACTTGTCGCCGTGGCTCGGCCGGCAAGGCAAAAATCATCCTACGCCGCGGTGCCGGGTCGAGTCCAGGTTCGTTGAAGACGGCATCCTCAATCGATCACCCCTACTTCGTCGCATCTACTCCGTCGCATCGGCATTCGCCGCCCGCAGCGGATCCGACACCTCCAGCCAATCCAGATCGTTCTCCAGCGTGTGGAAGGCGTCGTCGCCGATCTCGCCGGCGTCGCGCATGGCCAGCAGCACCTGCCGGGCCGCCTGCAGCGCGGCGCGGTAGCTGTTGTCGTACTCGGCACCGAATGAAGCGAATGGGCTGCCGCTTTCATGCAGCGGCCGGCCCAGGTGCATCTTCAGGTTCTTGCGCACCAGGCTCACGGCGGCGGAGCTGTCTGCGGGCAGTTGCTCAAAGGCGGCCTCCAGCATGCGCTGGCGCGCGGCATGCTCTTCATGCGCCACCGGGTCGCCGTCCTTCAGATTGAGCGCGCGCAGCAAAGGCTTCAGTGTCAGCCCCTGGATCAGCAGCGTGCCCAGCACCACGAGGAAGGCCGTCAGCACGATCAGGTCGCGGGCCGGAAAGCCTTCGGGCAGCGCCAGCGCCGCCGCCAGCGTGACGATGCCGCGCATGCCCGCCCAGGAGATCACCAGCCCGCTGCCCACGCTGGGCCGCAGCATGGGCCGCGGCGGATTGAAGCCGTGGCGGTGGTCGCGCCAGCGGATCGCGGCGTTGAAGGACATGTGCCAGGCGACGCGCACGACGATGACGGTGACCAGCACGGCGGCGGCCACCAGCAGGTACTGCGTTCGCGCCGACGGCTCCAGCGCCATCAGGATGGGGCGGATCTGCAACCCGATGAAGATGAACGCAAAAATGTTCAGCGCGAACACCACCGTGGCCCAGACCGCGTTGGTGGGGATGCGAACGCGGGCAGGGATGCGCGCCGGTGCCATGCGCGCCAGCGTCATGGCGAAGCAGACCGTGGTCAGCACGCCCGACAGCCCGACATGCTCCGCCAGCTGCCACACGCTGATGGTGCCAATGAACTGCAGGATGATGGCCGTGGGAATGTGCTGCACATGCTCGAACATGCGCTGCACCAGCCAGCCCAGCGCAGGCCCCGCGATCAGGCTGCCCAGCACGGCCAGCAGGAAGGTCGGCGCCACCGCCTGCACCGAGAAGCCGCCGGCCGCCACTGCACCGACGGCCAGGCGGTAGATCAGCAGGGCGCTGGCGTCGTTGAGCAGGCTCTCGCCTTCGAGGATGCCCAGGATGCGCTGCGGCGGGCGCAGCGGCCGCAGCACCGCAGTGGCCGCCACCGCATCGGGCGGCGCGACGATGGCGCCCAGCGCCACGGCCGCGGCCCATGGCAGGCCCGGCACGAGGGCGTGAGCCACCATGGCCACTGCGGCCGTCGTGAGGCCGACCGCGAAGATCACCAGGCTGACCAGAGGCGCCCAGTTGTCTCTGAGGTCCCGCAATGACGCGTCGTAACCAGCGTCGACGAGAACCGGCGCGACGAACAGGGCCAGCACCAGTTCGGGCGGCAGGCTGGGGCTGGGTGCACCCGGCACCAGGGCCAGCAGCGCGCCGCCAATGGCCAGGAACACCGGGTAGGGCGCGCCCGCACGCCGCGCGGCGGCAGCCAGTGCCACGGCGGCGATGAAGATGATCAGGATTTGTTCAAGTTCCTGCACCGGCCGGAGTATGGCGACCTCGCCCTGGCAAAGGAAGGCGGGCCCGGCAGGCCGGCGGTCGTAGCATCGCTTCCCAACACCCAGTCCCCAGTCCCCAGGCCGCGCCGTGAAGGCGCATCGGTTGCTTACCGAAAGCAAGTCATGACCGGCATCTCCGAGCGTCTGCTCACCGCCTTTGAAACGCACGACGTTGAAGACATCCGGGCCGTCCTCGATGCCGGCTTCGATGCGAGTTCAAGCATCGGCGGCAAGACGGTGGTCAACCATCTGATCGAGATGTACTTTCGTTCGGACCGGTTTGCCACCTGCCTTCGGTTGCTGCTGGAACGTGGTGCCGTGCTGGACGACCCGCACCTGGCGCCCGTGCTGCTCAACGACGCCGACGCGCTGGCCTCGGCCGTGGCGGCGAACCCGGTGTTGCTGCGTCACCGCACGCAGATGCCCTGCACCTTCACGCCGCTTGACGGCGCCACGCTGCTGCATGTGGCGGCGGAGTACGGCCACGCAGAGGTCGCCGAGCGGCTGTTGGCACTGGGCGCAGACCCGAACGCCGCGGCCGATGTCGACGCCGACGGGCTGAACGGCCAGACGCCGCTCTTCCACGCCGTGAACTCGAATGCCAACCGTTCGGCGCCCGTCATGCGCCTGCTGCTCGCGGCTGGCGCGAGGGCGGACGTGCGCGTTCAGGGCATCACCTGGGGCCGCGGCTTCGACTGGGAGACGGTCTGCTACGACGTGACGCCGCTGTCCTACGCCCAACTCGGCCTGCTGCCGCAGATGCAGCGCATCGAGGCCGATACCTACGCCAACATCGTCGAACTGCTCGCGGCCCTGGGGCGGCCCGCGCCGCGGCTGGGCAATGTGCCGAACCGGTATTTGCGCTAGCGCTCCCGCAGGCGATCCAGCACCGGCTTGACGTCGATGATCGGCGTGCCGTCGAAGGCTTCGAGATGGAGTGCCTGGTAGCGAAGCGGGCCGTCTTTCTCGACCAGCGTGACGCGGTGCAGCCCCACGGGGTTGGGCCGGTCTTGCGAGCGCGTGCTGAACACGCCGCGCAGCGGGGCGTTCAGGTCGTCGCGTGGATGCACGCTCAAGGTCTCGCGCTGGCCGCGGTCCAGCCAGGTCAGCAACAGGATGTCGTCGCCCACCTGCAGGTCGCGCAGGCCCGCCTCGAAAGCGGGCAGGAACTCCAGCCACGCCGTGGGGGCGCCTTCATCGCCTTGCTTGGGCGCCTGCTCCCGGCTCGTCAGCGGTGAGCGCACATGGCCGATGGGTTGGAGGGCGAACATGTGTCTTGCGCGGCGGTGGGGCGCCAGGCCTCAACGCTGACGCCAGAGCGGCGGCGTTTCGTTGGTGATGTCCGTCGCCCGCGCCCGCTCGGCGTCGAGGGGGCGGATCTCCAGCGTCAGACCGAAGGCCAGGCAGGGGTTCTGCGCGGCGAGTTCGGCCGCTTCCTCCAGGCTCGTGGCGACGATGAACCAGTAGCCGCCGACGATCTCCTTGGTCTCCGCGAAGGGGCCGTCGGTGACGAGCCCGTGGGCAATGAGCTTGCCTTCGGGCGCCAACCGGCTGCCGGGTTTCATCCGACCTGCCGCCAGCTGGCCCTCGTACCAGACGTAGAACTGATCGATGGCGCGCTGGACGTCCTCGCGAGACGCTTTTTCGTCCCACAGCCCACGCGACACAACGAGGTATTCGTGCTGCGATTGGTTCATGGGTGGATGGTAAATGCAGGGGGACCGTGGAGCGTTCCGCGGAGGCCGAGTTGGGGAGCCAGACCTCCCGCGCCACGGCCTTTGCATCGATTGCTGAAGCCTCCGATAGACAGCTTCTGGCTGATCTCGGTCGGTCGCGCTTCAAGGTCTGAGCGACCGCTCCCGCCATAACCGGCCGCTTCGCGATCCGAACCTGTCGCTCGAAAGTGCCCCGCCGCACCGTACCCGGTTCAGCGACCGCTTCTGCTCGGCGCGAGCGGCTCAAATCGACCCGTAGGCTGCGTGGCCGTTTCCGGTGTAAGCCGGACCGGGTAGATACCTTCAAAGGCCGCTTTTCGAGTCGGCACATTTCGGCGCACAGGCGCGCGCCTTTCGCACGCCTTGGCGGGATCACCGGGTCGCAACTCCCGTGAGTCAATGCGCTGGTGAATATCCACGGTTGCGAGCTTCCTGTTTCGTCCGGACGCTCCTACGGTGACGCCGTATCCTCCGGTCCCCTTATCGCCACACCCTCCCATCGTCATGAAGCTCCCCTGGACCGCACCCACCGCGAGGGACATCGTCGATGAGGTCAGCGCCCTCAGCCATGACCAGCGATTCCGCCGGATGATCGAGCTTGGACGGGAGTCGGCCCAGAATCGCCGGCTGGCGCAAGCGCTGCAGACCCTGGCGGGCTCGGAGGTGCACTACGAGCGGTTGCTGGCCGTGATGGCCGCGTCGGGGTCGCGGGATGTAGGCGTCATTGCCGGCTTCCTGGGTGATCCGTCTCAATCCCTCGCCCTGCGCGCCGCGCGACTCGCTGCGCGGACGGTTCCTGACGACGTGGTGCTCGAGCGGATGCCCGGTTTGGCGCCGCGCTGTCGCCAGACACTGGCCTGGCGGCTATGGAAGGCGGGCCGGGCGCACGTCAACGATGCGGTGCACTCCCGGCTGTCGCAGGCGGACTGTTTGCCTCTTCTGCCTTGGACCAGTGATGCCTTCATCGCTGCAAGGCTCGCCACTGACGAAATTGCTTCACTCGCACCCTCGCGATGGGCAACGCTGGCCCAGCGGCTGCCGGGGGACACCCGCGATGCGTTAGTTCGCGAACTTGAGGAAGCCGAGCCGGTCTCTTACGTCCTTCGCCTGAGGGTCGTGGCAGCCCTGCATGGCCTGCTACGCCAGGATCGCGACGCCGGGCTGACGCTGCTTGCGGCCGCGGCAGGCCGGATGCCGATCACGACGCTTCCATTGGGCCGCTACGCGGCGCACTTCCCTCAGGCTGTGGCCGGCATCCTGCTGAATCACGCAGGCACGGCGCGTGTCGGTTTGCCGGTCAATGTGCTGAAAAGGCTGGATCCCGAGACCCTATGTGCTCTGCACGCGGCGGATGCGCTGCCGAACCTGCAGGCCGTATTCCCTCGGCTGACGCCAGTGCTGCGCGCAGCGCTGTACGGCCTCGCAGGTGAAGGGTGGCGAGCGCCCAGCGGCGCGGTGCCCGTCTCGCTGGTACGCGCGTTATCGAAGGAGACGCGTCAGTCAGAAGCACGCCGTGCTTTCTCAGCGCGCCTCCTCGAAACAGAGCCGATGACGCGCGTGGCATTCCTCGGCTGTCTGCCGTTTGCTGAGGCTTCGCAACTGGCGCGGCCTTACCTGTCGCAGCCGGATGGCGAGCTGCGCGCGCAGGCTGTTGCTGCCGTGGTCCATTCCGCCCGCTATGAATCCGCGAGCTTGGACGCCGTGCTCGACTTCTGCATGGCACGTGACAACGAGCAGGATCCGGTGCGGCTCGCGATGTTCACGGCACTGGCGGCGCTGCCTGTCTCGCGCTGGGAGGCCAGGCATCTGCCCAGCTTCACAGCGCTGATCGATGCGGCGCTTCGCGCGCGTGACTGCTCGTCCATGACCATGTCGGCTGCGGTGCAGTGGCTGATGGGGGTCATCGTCATGCACTCCGATTTCGTCGCGACCACCTTGCCGCGTCTGGTCGAGCGACTGGGAGGCATCGGTCGGATCGGCGCGGCCCATTGGGAATCGCGCATGAGTGACCGGGAGATGCGGCGAGTTGCGCCGCCGCTGATGCCGATGCTGGAGACCTGGGTCCAGCGCAACCAGGGGACCGTCGCCGTTCGGCTGATCCTGGCATTCGGTTGCCGGGCGAGGGCGGTCGAATCCTTCACCGATCTCCTGTTCGCACTTTCCCGCGACGGCCGTGCCAATGACGCCCGATCAGGCCTCGAGGCATTGGCGCACATAGGGCCTCCGAAGCGGTTGGACGAATGGATCCCACCGTTGCTCGATCGAGAGCCTGGCTGGATCACCGTCAGCACCGTGGCTCAGCACCTGCACAGGAACCGGCAAGACCTGCTGACGCCGTTCTTGACCCCGCGCCAGTTCAGCGGCCGGTTCTCCTCCGGTCAGGCGGCCTTCCTGCCGGTCTTTGAGAGCGGCTTCGAGCGTTGGACCGCGGCTCAGCAACAGCGCTATGGCGACTCGCTGCTTGCGATTCTGAACAGCCCCAAACGGAACGCATGGGAACTGTATGGCGTTGTCCGGCGATACGCCGCAATGCCGTCGCTCGCCTTGGATCCGGTCATCCGGCTCGCGCGCTTGGATTCTCCGGATGCGGCGCTGCGCGACAAGGCGCTGGAAGCACTCGGGCGCGCGGACGGCGGCCGTGGAGTCCCCACCCTGATCTCCGCGCTCGATGATGCGCGCGCCCGCGTCGCGATCTACGCCTTGCGGCAATCGGTGGTCGCCATGCCGGCTGCGCAGGCACTCCGGCTGATCGGCCAGGTGCCACGGGACAAGGTCACCGTGGCCAAGGAAGTCGTGCGGCTCGTCGGCGACCTACGCAGCGACGCTGCGTACAACTTCCTGGAAGGCTTCGATGAGGACGCGTCTCTGCACCCGGACGTGCGCATCGCGCTGCTGCGCGCGTACTGGAACTTCCTCGACAAGCCGGAGACCTGGCTGCGCCTTCGCGCCGCCGCGCTCGACGGCTCTCCGGCGTTGGCACGTTCCACGATCCGTGTGCCCCAGGTCGGATTGACGCCCGAAGGCCAACGCGCGTGGGGGCAGCACATGGCCCTGTTGCTTCAACATGCCGACGCGCTCATTCGCAAGGAAACTCTCGAGCGCCTCGTTCAGATGCCACCAGCGAAAGGGGAGTCGTCCCTGCGAGACGCCCTCGTCGGGCAGCTCGACGACATCGACACCGCGCTGGTTCAACTGGCGGCGCAGGTTCTGCTCGCAACCTATGGCCGCACCGCTGGCCAAGCTTTGGCGGCCAACTTCGCTGCGGTGAAGCAGCCGAGTTCGCTCGCGGCCATCGTCTCTGCATACCGTCATCTCAGGCGCGAAGGCGCGGCGGAACTCACCACCTCTGCGACCCCGCTTGCGGATGCGCTGATCGATCGACGCTGGCACGTTGGTCAAGCCGTCCAGGTAGCGCTCACCGTCTTCGCACCCGACCAGGCCTTGGATCTGCTTCGTCGATTGCAGGCCAAGAGCTTGCTGCACCCGGGCGTCGTCGCAGACGCGGTTGCTTCGATGGCCCAGTGCGTGGCTGGCCGAAGCGAGCAGAGCCTTGTCACGCTGGAGGGGGCACTGGGCGGGGAGGCATCCGGAGCTCTTCGCCGCATTGGGTTGGCGCTGCTTTGCGAACTGGCAGCGAAAGGCGGCTGGAGGTCCGAAGCGCGTCGGCGGTTGGAGACGTATCGCGGAGATCCGGATCAATGGGTGTCCGATACGGCGGATCTCGTGCGTGTACCGAGCGAGGCGGCGAATGCGAACCAGACGGGATAGTGTTCTTCCTCGTCAAGCAGGCGACCCCGACCAAGCAATTACCACCACCGCTGCTGGACCTACGCCGATGCCTAGGATCGATACGACAAGCGGGCTAAAGAGCAGCCCAAAAGGCAATGCGCTCATGGATGTGTATGAGTCAATCTGACTGCGCCCGGCCAGGAGCTGCCTCTCACAAATGTCTGGTATCGAGCGATGCAGACACGTTCGATACAGTCAAGCGCAATGAAGAGTCCGAACCCGCGAGTGAAGATGCTACGTCAGCCTGATCGTGCCTACTACGTCGCCATATGGCGAAAGGCGCGTTCATACAAGGTCGACATGGCGCGCAAGCAGTGGTGCGACTATTCCCACCAGCATTTCGATTGGGACGGTCTCGGCAACAAGAGCTGGCTTGATCGGCGCCGGCATTTGGCGGTGCTCCTGCATGCATTTCGAAGAGCTCAAGTCGAGTTGACTAGCTTCGAAGACGCGTACCAAGTGTTCGCATCGGTCAAGCCTGCTGACTCCGCGAGCGACGCCGTTTACGTCCATACACCGAACCCGAACCAGACGCCTTACCCGATGACGCCACTCGGAGAAGAGGTGTTGAGCCTACCGCCCCTCCTGGCAAGCCGCATCGACTTGTCGCGCTATCGCGTTTTTCGATATGGATCAGGCAAGGATGCTTCCTTCACGATCCTTGCGGCACGCGTGGCGTTGCGATGACGATCGGCGCCGACCGGCCAGGGGCTGTCGCTGGCCATCGGCCGCACTCAGGTAGGCTTTTGACATTCGACCATTTGGTCGCAGTCGGGGGACAAACGACACGCCCTCGTGGGCCGCGGAGAGGATTCAACAGTTGAGGGTGCAAGCGCTTGCAGGCTTAGGTTCAATCTTGGCGGGTTCGGTCGGACTGATCTTTGTGATCGTGGCTCGGCATGGCGAGTCGTTCCGTGGCACTGCCAGCGCATGGCTCTTGAACACGGCTGACGAGCTCGGCTTCATTCGCCAGCCGTCAGAGGGCAGTATGGACGAGGCCAAGGCGCCAAGCCTGTTCTCGTTCACCGACGAAACCGCCTTGGACGCGATGCTGTGCTTTGGCGTTGTACTGGGAGTCACTGCCTTGTTGCTGGCCGTTTGCGCCTCCGCCCGACGAGAGGGCAGTCATCACTTTGGCGCCGGCCTTGTATGCGGGGGTCTTTGTCTCACGGTGGCGCACTTTTACGCGGGCATGGGCTCGCTACTGCTCGGAACAGCGCTTGTTCTTGCGACGAAGAAGACTGAGTAGCGCATTTCCCGAGCGTCAGCTCCGAGCACCCTATTCCGAGAGCATCGATGACTGCAACGGGTCGACAGCGCCATTCCAACGCTTCGAGCAGCAGACATTCCGGCGCGAGTTGACGGCGACAGCCGCGGGCGGCCAGGTTGGACGACCGTAGCGCCCTCGACACCGGTCGTTGAAGCCGTCAGCCGGCCAGGTGCGCCGGCGACTGCTTCCTGCCAGGCAGCGTGAACTCGGCGGCTGATCGCCGATGACGGCACCCGCTGCAAAACGGAATTTCCGCGCTCTCCGTTCGACAAATCGCCTAGCGCCGACAGCCACCTGAATGCCGAACCCGCGCCGGCAAGCATGAGTGACCCTCAGTAGTCGATCCCCACCCGAATGCCGTAGGTGCGCGGATCATTCCAGTAGGCGCGCACGAAGCCGCCGCCGTCCTGCACCGCGTTCTTCGTCATCTTGTTGGTCGCGTTCAGCACATAGAGCTCGGCGCGCCAGTACTTGGGCGCCTGCAGCTTGAGGCTGGCGTCGATCTTGGTGAAGGCCTTCTGGCCGTCGGAGATGTGCGGGTTGTCCAGGTTGAGCAGGGTGAAGTACATCTTGTCCTGCCACTTCAGGTTGACCCAGGGCGTCAGCTCCCAGCCCTCGCCGAACATGAAGCTCTGTGAGAAGTTGATGCCGAAGCTGTACTTGGGCGACAGGGGCAGGTGGTTGCCGGTGATGTCCAGGATCTGGCGGCCGGCGAACTCGCGGATGGGGCCGCTGTAGGGCTCGGGGCAGTGCGGTGCGCCCATCTCCTCGCGCACACCGCAGTTCCAGGTGTCGCTGTAGGACGGGTAGTCCTTCATCTTGCTGTTGATGTAGCTGAAGAAGGCTCCCAGGCGCGCGCCGGGCCAGGGCTTGTAGTCGACCTCCAGCTCGATGCCCGGGATGCTGACGACGCCGACGTTGACAGTCTGCCACTTGGTGACGATGTCGCAGGTCGGGTTGTCTTCGGGGCAGGGCTCGGTGCGCTTGATGCGCGAGGCGAAGTTGTCGCCCGTGACCTGCATGTCCTTGTAGCGGCTGAAGAACAGGGTGGCCGACAGGCTCAGCCGCTTGTTCAGCAGCAGGCCCTTGTAGCCGATCTCGAAGTTGGTGACGGTCTCGGGTTTGTAGGGGAAGAAGGTGTACTGCGGGCCGGCCGGGCCGTCCACGCAGTCGTGGCCGCCGCAGCGGTCGTCCTTGTCGCCGAAGCCGCCGGCCTTGTAGCCGGTGGACAGCGATGTGTAGACCATGTCCAGCGGCGTCAGCTGCTTCTGCAGGCCCAGGCGGTAGGTGACCTTCTTCCAGCTCTGGGCGTTGTCGTTGCCGGCCGGCGGGCCCCATTCGGCATAGGCGCCGGTGCCGGCGAAGGGGCCCATCTGCTCGGTCAGGTCGCGGCCGTTGTGGGCTCGGAAGCCCGGCTCGCCGGGCGTGCCGGGATGGAACAAGCCGTTGTAGTAGGCCGGCGTGGAGCCGTCCCAGCCACCGAAGACCTGGCCGTTCTTGTCGGTCTTCTTGTCATGGCTGTAGCGGGCGCCGAGGGTGGCGGTCCAGGTCGGCGTGAACTTCCAGTCGGCCTGGGCGAAGACGGCCTTGGCGTCGATCTGGCGGTCGGGCTGGTGATAGAACTGGCTGGTCGGGAAGCCATAAGGCGCCGTGACCAGCTGCTCCTGCGCATAGTCGATGGCGTTCTTCTCGTGCATCCAGAACAGGCCCGTGACGAGCTGCAGCGTGTCGGTGTGGTGCTTGAACTGCAGTTCGTGCACGCTGGACTTGTAGGTCGAGCCGAGCGTGAACGAGGTCATGTCGCTGACGGGCCAGGTGCCCCAGTCGCCGTCGGGGCCGACGGGCAGGCTGGCCGTCACCTGGCTGGCGATGGGGTGGTAGCCGCCGTCATCGTCGGACTGCTGCGTGCGCTTCTGGTTGGCGAAGGCAAAGCCGTATTCGATGCTGCTCTGCGGGCTGAGGTTCCACACCAGGTTGGAGCGCAGCGTGTCGATGGACATGTCGGTCTTGCCCGGCACGTTGATCTTGACGTCCCATTTGCCACCAGTGCAGGCGAAGGCGGTGCCGGCCGCCATGTCGCAGTCCTTCATCGCGACGTCGCCGGCGCCATTGTTCTGGAACTTCTCGTAGGCCACCAACCATTCGATGTTGTCGGTCAGCTTGAGCCGCCCGGCGATGCGGGCCGCCCATTCGTCGCGGTTGTAGTAGTACTTGCTTTTGGAGACCAGGGTGTTGCGGCGCTGGTCCACGTCAGGGATGCCATCGGCGACAAAGCCATGCGCCGGCAGGTTGACGTCGGTGAAGTCCTGCTGCTGGTTGATCCAGCCATCGCGCTGCACCTTGCTGACCGTGGCGCGCAGCGCGAACTTGTCGTTGACGGCGATGTTCTGGATCAGGTTGATCTGGCGCTTGCGGTAGTTGCCGAAGTCCGCTTCGACATTGCCGTAGGTGGAGCCGAACTCGGGCTTGGCCGGGATGATGTTGACGCTGCCGCCGGTGGAGTTGCGGCCGAACAGCGTGCCCTGCGGGCCGCGCAGCACTTCCACCTGCTCCAGGTCGAACATCAGCGCGAGCGCCCCTTGCGGCCGCGGCGAGTACAGGCCGCCGACATGCAGGCCGACCGCGGGGTCACCGATCTCGGTGAAGTTGGTGGAGCCCACGCCGCGGATGTTGATCTGGATGCCGGAGTCGGCGCCCGAGGAGATCTGCAGATTGGGCACGGTGCCGGACAGGCCGCGCACGTCGTGGATGCCCTCGCGGCTCAGCGCCTCCTGCGTGATGGCGGTGACGGCGACCGGCGTCTTCAGCAGGTTGGAGTTGACGCGCGTCGCGCTGACGGTGACGGTGGGCAGCTCATTCCTGGCGTTGTCCTTGTCCGTCGTGGCGGTCGTCGTCTCTTGGGCAAAGGCCGCGCCGGCCAGCAGGCTCACGGCGGCTGCGGTGACGGTCTTGGCGTATCCAGCTCGGTTCGTTCTCATCGCTCTCGGCTCCTTGTGTCTGTGTATGGGCGGCCGCCGTCCTGGCCCGAAAGCCACGGCGTGTTTGAGTCGGGAAGTCAGGCCCCGGGTCTGGGCTTGGGTTTGGTGCCGGACAACAACTGCGCCAACGAGACGGTCTCGTTGCGCACGAGTGGCCTCGCCCAGGCGCTGACGCTCAGGATGTAGGCCAGGGTCAGGAAGACGGTGGTCATGGCGGCGCGCAGGCCGATGGCGTCGCCGAGCACGCCCACCAGCAGGGGCACGACGGCGCCGCCGAGGATGCCGGTGCACAGCACGCCCGAGAAGGCGCCGTGGTGGCGGGGCACGGAATTGAGGCCCAGCGAGAAGACGATGGAGAACATCACCGACAGGCAAAAGCCCGAGCCCGGGAAGGCCCACAGCGAAGCGGCCGCCGGCCCGAACAACGCGATGCCGACGCAGCCCATGGCCAGCACCGTGAAGCCGGCCAGCACGACGCGTGAGTCCAGCAGCTTGAGCAGCACGAGGCCGAGCAGGCAGCCCACGGACATCAGGCCCCAGAAGCGCGCGACGGCATCGGCGCCCTCAGCCGTGGCCGAGAAGCCGTGATAGGTCGAAAGGAACTGCGACATCCAGTTGGCCAGCACCTGCTCGGTGCCGACATAGGCCAGGATGCCCAGGAAGAACAGGCGCACATCACGCCGCGCCAGCAGCTCCTTGTAGGCCGCCCAGCCGCCGGTGCGCTCGTCGTCCTTGAGCTCGACCTCGGGCAGGGGCAGGGTCTGGTTGGCGAGGATGAGGGCGACGAAGCCGGCCGTGAAGATCCAGTAGAAGGCGACCCACACCAGCGGGCTGCCGGCCGCGCCCGGCCTCTCCATCAGCAGCTGGAAGGCCCAGGGGCTGAGGAAGGACGCCAAGCCGAAGACGAGCTGGCCCATCACCGAGAAGAAGGCGAAATGGGCCTCGCCGCCGGCCGTGCGCAGCAGCGGATTGATGACGACCTGCAGCAGGGCCATGCCCAGGCCGATGACGAAGAGGCCGGCGATGGCCGTGCCATAGCTGGGCCACAGCGCGATGGCCAGCGACCCGGCGAGGTTGAGCAGGAAGGCGATCAGGATGGTGAAGCGTGGTCCGCGCGCCTCGACCAGCATGCCGCCGGGCACCGAGACCAGGCCGTAGGCGAGGAAGAAGGAGAAGGGCAGGAAACCCGCGAGCGCCAGGCTCAGCTTGAAGTCCTGGATGATGATCGGCATCAGTGGGCCGATCAGGTTGGTGACGAAGGAGATCACGAACCAGATCAGCAGGATGTAGCCGACGATCAGCGCGCGGTGCTTCATGGCTTGGTGCTCAGGCGGCCACGCAGTCAGCGAATTCGCCGGCGCGGATGGTCTTGCGCGGGAAGCGGGACAGGATGGCCCGCGCCGTGCGGCAGCCCGCGGCCATGCCTTCCGCAAGATCGCCACCGCGCAACCGCGCAGAGAGGTAGCCGGCGTTGAAGGCGTCACCCGCGCCGATGGTGTCGAAGATGTCGGCAGGCTCGGTGTCATGCACCACGCGCTGACCATTCTCGATGCCCAGCGCCCCGCGGGCGCCGACCTTGACGACGAGGCTGGCGCCGGGCTTCAGCGCCTTGGCGATCAACGTCAGCGCATCGTCGAGATCCTTGGTGCCGGCGATGCTGCGCGCCTCCAGCTCGTTGATGAGCAGGTGGTCGCAGTGCGGCAGCCAGCCCAGCACCTCATCGCGATCCCAGCCCTCGGGCGGCCAGCCGGTGTCCAGGGCGATGCGGTAGCCGCGCGAGGCCGCCTCGGCCAGCAGGTCGGCGTAGCGGATGCGCAGGTGGGGCAGCAGGAAGGGCGCCGTGAAGAGGGCGATGGAAGGCACTGGCGTGGCGTGCAGGTGCTTGAGCACATGCTGCACCGACAGCTGCTGCAGATGGCCGTGGGTGGTGAAGAAGTTGCGCTCGCCGCAGCTGTGCATCAGGCCGACCGAGATGGTGGTCTCGCGGTCGCAGACTTCCAGGTGGGTGCGGATGCCGCTGAACTGCTCGGCCAGCCAGTGGCCGAAGTGGTCGTTGCCGACGGCGGAGATGAGGTGGGTGGCCTGGCCGATATGGCGGGCGGCCAGCGCCGCGTTGGCGCCCGAGCCGCCGGCACGCAGCTCGCTGCGCGGCATCAACAGCTCGGTGCCGATGCTGGGCCAGCCCTCCAGCGAGCCGAGAACCAGGTCGACGCCAACGTCGCCGACGACGCTGAGCTGAGGGATGAAAAGGGCGCGATCCGTGTCCATGGGCGCCGACTATAGGAGCCCATCGGAAGTCGTGTCAATAATTAAATCCAATGGATTGAAATATTTATCCGCTTCGTTTGGTGGCGGGGCGATGGCCCAGCAATTCGCCCACGTCGAGGTCGCCGCGGCGGTCCTGCTGCAGCACTTCCAGGCGCGGCGACAGCATCTCGTAGATGGGCAGCACGGCGGCGCCGAGGATGGAGGAGTCGTCCTGGCGGTCRGACAGCACGATGCGGGTCTCGGGCGCCGCCATGCCGCCACGCACCGAGCGGTGCCAGGGCAGGGCCAGCGCCACGAGATGCTCCACCAGCACCTTGGGCGCGGAGCCGCCGATGACGATGGAGCGCGGGTCCAGCATGTTCTCGATCATGCAGACGGCGTCGCGCAGGCGGTCGGCGGCCTGGCGGCACCAGCGGTGCAGGGCCTCGTCGGCGGGCTGCTGCAGGCGTGCGCTGAGGTCCAGGGTCCAGACATCGTGATCGCTCACGCCCAGGGCCTCGGCCAGGGAGTGCATGGAGACGTAGCGCTCCAGGCAGCCGCGGTTGCCGCAATAGCAGGGCGTGCCGCCGGGCACGATGGGCACGTGGCCGATCTCGGTGGCATTGCCGTCGGCGCCGGGGTAGGCCGAGCGGCCGATGACCAGGGCCCCACCCAGGCCCAGGCCCAGGTGCAGATAGAAGAAGTCGTCCAGGTGCCTGGCGACGCCGAACAGCGTCTCGCCCAGGGCGCCGGCAACGCTGTCGACGCGGTAGAAAAGAGGCAGGCCGGTGGTCTCACGCAGTTCGTCCAGCACGGACAGATCGTTCCAGCCTTCCAGCGCCGTCGGGCCGACAAAGCTGATGTCGGTATGGCCGAGAGGGCCGGGCAGGGCGACGCCTATGCCCCAGAGGCGCTCGGTCGATTCGCGGCGCAGGCGCGCCACGAGCTGCAGCATGGAGGCCAGCATCTGCTGGCGGTCGCCGGTGTCCAGCTCGACCTCGCAGCGACTGCGGATCTCGCCGACGAGGTTGACGAGGGCGGCCGAGGCCCGGCCCGGCTCCAGGCTGATGCCGATGGCGTTGCCGGCCTGCGGGTTCAGCTCGAAGGCGATGGGCGGTTGGCCGCGCGATTTGTCGACCTTCTGGCGCCGCGACACGATGAGGCCGATGGCCTCCAGGTCGTTGGTGATGTTGGCCACCGTCTGCGGGCTCAGGGACACCATGTCGGCGATGTCCTTGCGCGAGGCGGCACCTTGCTGGCGGATGAAGTCCAGCACCACGCGGCGGTTGAAGGGGGCGCTGGACTGTTGGGTGGCTCCTCGGCCGGTAGTTCTCATGCGTGCTGACGGCGCTTTCGTGGTGCCCATGATAGGTGGGGCCTGTGCCCGGGCCGCGATTCTGTCCGAGGCGGTGGTTCCGGCGTCGATCACGTTTGAAATAAATTCATACAACCAGTGGATTTAAATATTGACGATGCCGGCTTGGCGGCCCTACATTCGCCGCCCATGAGACGTGAAGTCCCGTTGGAGGGACGAGGTCTGGCCCGGCGCATCCAGCAGTGAAGTTGCGCTCCTCGCCGGCAGTGCGCGCGCTGCTCGTGGGCATCCACAACCCCGTGGCTCTTCCATCGCCACAAGACTTCGTTGAGGCAAACATGCAATCACTCCGGATCGGCTCGTGTGCGGCCCTCGTCCTGTTGAGCCTGTCTTCGCTGGCAATTGGGGCTGGCAATGCGGTCGGCAGCAATGCCGCCAAGAGCACGGCCTTTGTGCAGGACGGCTGGCTGTACACCCAGACTGAGACCGCCAGCGGCCAGGCCCTGGTGACGGCCGTCCAGCCGGCGGCGGCCAGCGGCGTCATCCCCGTGGGCGACGCCAAGGTCTACGGCAACGTCTTCGACAAGAACCGCAAGCTGACCGTCGCCCAATGGCAGGCCGTGCTCAGCATGGACGCCTACCCGGAGAACGGCACCACCAACTACCAGGACGTCGGCCCCTGGCGCTATTGCGAGGTGGACTACGAGGCCAGCCAAGGCATTTCCGACTATCGCGGTGACACCTTCGGCCCGGTCGGCGTGACGACGGTGGGCGACTTCCCCGACTACTTCAAGAACGCCTTCGCCCCCTATGTGCTGGGCAAGACCGGTGCGACCAACACCGACATGAAGAACTGGGGCGTGCAGGTCACCGGCGTGACGGCCGGCAACTTCAAGGCGGATGATTCGCGGCTCGACCCCTATCCCAACCTCAGCCGCTCCAACTCCACCAAGCGCGCGGCCCTGACCAAGATCTGCAAGGCCCTGCAGTCGGCCTTCGACAACCAGCAGGACAAGTATGTGATGAGCCATTACGCGCACATCAACAACGACAAGCTGCTGCCGGTCCTGAGCGCCTTGAAGGGCATCGGCTTCACGGCCTTCGACAAACACAACCTCGTCGGCATGGCCTTCCAGGTGCAGGTCAACACCGGCTCGATTGGCAGCGTCTCGGCCTTCACCTCGGTCAAGAACGCTGGCAATTGCGGCAGCCTGAGCGCCGAAACCTGCTTCGCCACCTACCTGACCGACCAGTACATCCGCTGGCTCAAGTCCTCCAGCCTCGGCGACGATGCGGGCAATTGCTGGCGGGCCAGCATGGCCCTGGACATCTACAAGAAGAACCCGGCCATGAACAGCGTCAGCACGGTCAACTCGGTCATCAACAGCAGCTACCCCGACAACAGCGGCAAGTGCCCGACCTCGGGCATCAAGTGGTCCAAGAACATGGCATGGGAATGAAGCGAATCCTGATTGCAGCGGCCCTCGTGGCCGCAGCGCCGCTGTGCGTGGCCGCCGAGGCGGCTGCGCCGGTGACGACGGTCTCGGTGCAACTGCCCACCGAGCCGCTGCTGGTGCAGATCAACCAGGTGGCGCTGGAACGCGTCGGCCCCAAAAGGGCTGTCGTCGAGTCCACGGGCCCGGCGCAAGCCGGGCGCTACCGTGTGCTGGCCGGTGGCAAGGTCGTTGGCCAGGGGGCGTTGAAGGCCTTGCCCGAGTTCTCGGCCTGGGGGGCGGGCAAGCGCTACTTCGAGGTCGACTTCTCGGCCATCGAGAAGGCGGGCGTCTATCGCGTCGAGGCCACGCTGGACAACAAGCGCGCGCTGTCGGCGCCGGTCCCTCTGCGGGACCAGGCCCTGTTCACGACGATTGCCGACAAGACGCTGGACTACTTCCGCCGCAGCCGCCATACGGCCAAGGTCGACCGCCATATCCGCATCTTCGAGACGGACCGCTTCGTCGACGTGCATGGCGGCTGGAAGGACGCCGGCGGCGACACGGGCAAATACCTGTCCCATCTCGGCTACGCCAACTTCTTCAACCCGCAGCAGACGTCGATGGCGGCCTGGGTGCTGGCCTACACGTCTCACGCGTCAGGCGACCTCTACCGCCGCACCGGCCTGCTGAAGCGCGCCCAGGACGAGGCCTTCTGGGGTGCGGACTATCTGCACCGCATCCTCGACGCCGAGGGCTATTTCTACACGACGGTGTTTGACAAATGGGGCGACGAGAAGGCCGAGCGCATGGTCGTCGGCTACGAGGGCGAGGACGGCAAATACACCCAGCTCTACCGCTCGGCCTATCGCGCGGGGGGCGGCATGGCCATCGCGGCGTTGGCGCGGGCCTCGCTGCTGGCGAAGCAATCGGGTCGGCAGGGCGAGTTCAACGGTGCGACCTATCTGGCCGACGCGGTCAAGGCCTTCGACCATCTGCAGCAGTTCAATGCGCAGTACACGGCCAATGGCGTCGAAAACATCATCGACGACTACACGGCGTTGATGGCAGCCGTCGAGCTGTTCAACGCGACACGCGAGCCGCGCTTCCTCGACGCCGCCCGGCTGCGCGCCGAAAGTCTGATGGGCCGCCAGACCGCTGCCGGCGGCTTCATCAGCGATGGCGGCTCGCGGCCCTACTACCACGCGGTCGAAGCCGGCCTGCCGGTGCTGAGCCTCACTCACTATCTAGCCATCGAGACCCAGGAGGCGCGTCGCGGCCGCGCGACCGCTGCCATCGCGTCGGCACTGAAGCATGAGATCGCCATCACCCAGCGCGTGTCCAACCCCTATGGCTATGCACGCCAGTCCTTCCAGCTCGCGCCGAACGGCAAGGCAGAAGGCTCCGTGATGGAGGGCTTCTTCATCCCGCACAAGAACGAGACCGGCTATTGGTGGCAGGGCGAGAGTGCGCGCCTGGCCTCGTTGACCACGGCCATGGCGGTTGCCAGCCGCCGGCTCGGCACCGGCATGCCCGAGGGCTGGGCCGGCTATGCGCAAAGCCAGCTCGACTGGACGCTGGGCCGCAACCCCTACGGCATCTCCATGCTCTACGGCTTTGGCAAGCGCAACCCGCCGGCCGTACCGTCCAGCGCGGGCGACATGTTTGCCGGCGGCATCTCCAATGGCATCACGGGCGCCGTCGGCAGCGATACGGGCGAGGATATTGCGTTCGGACCAGGGCCCGACGGCGAGCAGTGGCGCTGGGTGGAGCAGTGGCTGCCGCACTCGGCCTGGATGCTGCTGGCGGCGGTGGAGATCGCGCGCTGATGTCACAAATTGGGGGGGCGTTTCGTCAGGAGGGAGTTGAACCACGAAACTCCCGCCATGACCGACGACCTCTCGCCCACCGCCCGCGCCCTGCGCTTTGACCGTGACCACGCCCGCCGCCTGCGCGCGCTGGCCTATCGCATGCTCGGCTCGCGCGCCGAGGCCGAGGACATCGTGCAGGAGGCCTGGCTGCGCTGGGCCGAGGTGGATGTGGCCACCATCCAGCACGAGGGCGCCTTCCTGTCGCGCCTGGTGACCAACCTCTGCCTGGACAAGCTGCGCTCCGCCGCCGTGCAGCGCGAACAGTACGTGGGCGTCTGGTTGCCCGAGCCCATGCTGGAGGACGAAGCGCTGTTCGGCTGGGCACCCGGCCCCGAGAAGCAGGCTGAGTTCGCCCAGGACGTGTCCATCGCCTTCATGCTGGCCCTGGAGCGCCTGTCGCCGCTGGAGCGCGCCGCCTTCCTGCTGCACGACGTGTTCGACCTCGACTACGACGAGATCGGCCGCCACCTGGACCGCAGCGAGGCCGCCTGCCGCCAGCTCATCAGCCGCGCGCGCAAGAACATCAAGGCCGACTACGCGCGCCGCGAGGTGGCCAAGGAGGAGGCTGATCGGCTTGTGGCCGCCTTCATGGATGCCGTGCGCAGCCAGGACGTCTCGGCCCTGGCGCAGTTGCTCAGCGAGGACGCCGTGCTGATGGCCGACGGCGGCGGCAAGGTCAGCGCGGTGCCCAAGCCCCTGCATGGCGGTGCGCAGATCGCGCGCACCTTCATCGGCTTCGCGCAACTGCCCACCAGCCGGTCCTGGCGCCTGTTGCCGGCGGTCGTCAACGGCCTGCCGGGCCTGCTCATCCTCGACGACAGCAACGGCGGTCGACTCGTGCAGACCATTGCGCTGGCACCGTCGGCTGAGGCGGGCCAGGTGGGTGCCGTCTATATCCAGCGCAACCCCGACAAGCTCAGCGGGATCCGGATGCGTGTCACAAACGCCGCGGCTGATCCGTCTTGAGTGTGAGGCCGGCGATTTTGTCGGCCCACAACACCCAAGGACATCGCCATGAGCACGCACCAAGCCCGCCTCGACTATTTCCGCCAGTCCGCTGACCTGTCCAAGAAGTACCTGGACTTCAGCATGGCCTTCCACATGGACAAGACCCTGGCCGTGCTGATCGACATCCGCGCTTCCCAGCTCAACGGCTGCGCCTTCTGCCTGGACATGCACGTCAAGCAGGCCAAGATGCACGGCGAGCGCGAGCTGCGCCTGCACCACGTCGCCATCTGGCGAGAGTCGACGCTGTTCACGCCCAAGGAGCGCGCCGCCCTGGCCTGGACCGAGCTGCTGACGCGCATCCCGGCCGAGGGCATTTCCGACGCTGCCTATGCCGAGGTCAGCGAGCATTTCTCCCCGGAAGAGCTGTCCGAGCTGACCTGGCGCGTTGCCGCCATCAATGGCTGGAACCGCATGAATGTGGCGGTGCGCAATGTGCCGGGCTCGGCGGACAAGATGTTCGGCCTGGACAAGGCGGGCCTGAACTGATCTGGCGCAAAGCGGCCGCCGGCCTCGCGTCCTACCCTGCAACGGCGCTCCCACCCTGCACCTGGGCAAGGCCTCGGAGTAGGGTGGCCTGACGTCATGGAACCTTCCAGGCGCGTAGCGCCTTTTGGAGGATTTCCCATGGCCATGATGAAAGCCGCTGTCTTCGTCGAGCCCGGGCGCATCGTGCTGGACGACAAGCCCATGCCCGATGTCGGCCCGCAGGACGCGCTGATCCGCGTCACCACGACGACCATCTGCGGCACCGACATCCACATCCTCAAGGGCGAGTACCCGGTCGAGCGCGGCCTGACCATCGGCCACGAGCCCGTGGGCGTCATCGAGAAGCTCGGCTCGGGCGTGCGCGGCTACCGCGAGGGCCAGCGCGTCATCGCTGGTGCCATCACGCCCAGCGGCTGGAGCACCGCCTGCCTGTGCGGCTGCGGCTCGCAGGACGGCGCCGGCACCGCGCATGGCTGGAAGGCCATGGGTGGCTGGAAGTTCGGCAACACCATCGACGGCTGCCAGGCCGAGTACGTGCTGGTGCCCGACGCCATGGCCAACCTGGCGCCGGTGCCCGACTCTCTGACCGACGAGCAGGTGCTGATGTGCCCCGACATCATGTCCACCGGCTTCAGCGGGGCCGAGAGTGCCGGCGTGCGCATCGGCGACACGGTGGCGGTGTTTGCGCAAGGCCCCATCGGCCTGTGCGCCACGGCCGGCGCCAAGCTCAGCGGTGCGTCCATGGTGATCGGCGTCGACCGCCTGGCCAACCGCCTGGCCATCGCCACGCAGATGGGCGCCGACCATGTCATCGACGCCAGCAAGGTCGACCCCGTGGAAGAAATCATGCGCCTGACCGACGGCCGCGGCGTCGACGTCGCCATCGAGGCCCTGGGCACGCAGCAGACCTTCGAGGCCTGCCTGCGCGTGCTGCGGCCGGGTGGCACGCTGTCCAGCCTGGGCGTGTATTCCACCGACCTGACCATCCCGCTCGGCGCCTTTGCGGCCGGCCTGGGTGACCACAAGATCGTCACCACGCTCTGCCCCGGCGGCAAGGAGCGCATGCGCCGGCTGATGTCCGTCATCGCCGCGCGGCGCGTCAACCTGGAGGCCATGGTGACCCACCGCTTCAAGCTCGACGACATCGAGGCGGCCTATGAGCTGTTCGGCCACCAGCGCGACGGTGTGCTCAAGGTGGCGATCACCCCCTGACATCCGCATGAGCATCCGCCATCTCGACCAGCTTCTGTCACCGCGCTCGGTCGTGGTGGTCGGCGCCTCCAACCGCCCCGGCAGCGTCGGGGCGACCGTCTGGCGCAACCTGCGCGCCGGCACGTTTGCGGGCGCCGTTTTCGGCGTCAACCCCAAGCACGCCGAGCTGGACGGCGTGGTGCTGGCGACACGCGTCGCCGACCTCACCGAGCCGCCCGACCTGGCCGTGCTGTGCACGCCGCCCGACACGGTGCCCGGCCTCATTGCCGAGCTGGGCCAGCTGGGCACGCGCGCCGCCATCGTCATGACCGCCGGCCTGAACGCTGTTCAGAAGCAGGCCGCGCTGGACGCCGCCCGGCCGCATCTGCTGCGCCTGCTCGGCCCCAACTGCCTGGGCCTGCTGTCGCCGCGCATCGGCCTGAACGCCAGCTTTGCCCATGTCGACGCCTTGCCCGGCGACATCGCCTTCGTGTCGCAGTCGGGCGCGCTGGTCACGGCGGTGCTCGACTGGGCGCGCTCGCGGCGCATCGGCTTCTCGCACATGGTGTCGCTGGGCGAGCGGGCCGATGTGGACTTCGGCGACCTGCTCGACCACTTCGCCAGCGACCCGCACACGCGGGCCATCCTGCTCTACATCGAGTCCATCGAGTCGCCGCGCAAGTTCATGTCGGCGGCGCGTGCGGCGGCGCGCAACAAGCCGGTCATCGTCGTCAAGGCCGGCCGCGCGGGCAAGGGCCTGCAGGCCGCCGCGTCGCACACCGGCGCGCTGGCCGGGTCGGACGTGGTCATCGACGCCGCAATCCGCCGCGCCGGCATGCTGCGCGTGGATACGCTGCAAGACCTGTTCATGGCGGCCGAAACGCTGGCGCATTTCCGCGGCAGCCCACAGCGCGGCCTGACGCTGATGACCAACGGCGGCGGCGCCGGTGTCATGGCGGCCGACGCGGCCGCGCTGGCCGGCGTCGACCTGCCACCGCTGAGTGACGCGCTTCGCGCAAAGCTGGACGCCGTGCTGCCGCCCACCTGGTCGCACGGCAACCCCGTCGACATCATTGGCGACGCGCCGGTCGAGCGCTACACCGCCACGCTGCGCGCGCTGCTCGACGACCCCGACACCGGCACGGTGCTCTTCATGCACGCACCGACGGCCATCGTGCGCAGCGAGGACATCGCCCTTGCCTGCGCACCACTGGCCCGCGAGGCCGCCGGTCGCCTGATGAGCTGCTGGCTGGGCGACGCCGGCGTGGCCGAGGCGCGGCGCACCTTTGAAGGCGCGGGCGTGGCCGGCTACGACACGCCCGAGGAAGCTGTGCGAGCGTTCGCCATGCTGGCCCGCTACGCCAGCAACCAGGCGCTGCTCACCGAGGCGCCCACCCCGCCAGCGAGGCCGGGCCGGCGGACCGCGCGGCGGCGCGCGCCGTCGTCGAGGCGGCGCTTGCCGATGGCCGCGAGATGCTCGACGAGCTGGAGGCCAAGGACGTGCTGCAGGCCTATGGCATCCCGGTCGTGCCGACGGTCGCGGTGGGTCCCACCGCTGACGAAGCGGTGACAGCCGCAGTCGCCATCGGCTACCCGGTCGCGCTGAAGATCCTGTCGCCCGACATCAGCCACAAGTCGGACGTGGGCGGCGTGGTGCTGGGCCTGAGCGACGACGCGGCCTTGCGGCTGGCCGCCCGGCAGATGCTGGCGCGGGTGCGCTCGATCAAGCCGCTAGCACGCATTGCCGGCTTCACGGTGCAGGCCATGGTGAGCCGGCCGCATGCGCAGGAGCTGATCGTCGGCGCCAGCGTGGACCCGGTGTTCGGCCCGGTCATCCTGTTCGGCCAGGGCGGCACGGCGGTGGAGGTGATGGCCGACCGCGCCATCGGCCTGCCGCCGCTGAACCGCGTGCTGGCCCGCGAGCTGGTGGCCGGCACACGCGTGGCCAAGCTGCTTGCCGGCTACCGCGACCATGCACCCGCGCGCATGGACGCCATCTGCGACGTGCTGGTGACCGTCTCGCAAATGCTGGCCGACCTGCCCGAGCTGGCCGAGCTGGACATCAACCCGCTGCTGGCCGACGGCGACGGCGTCATTGCGCTGGACGCCCGCCTGCGCGTCACCCCTGCGGCCAGTGCCGGGACATCGCGCTTCGCCATCCAGCCCTATCCGGCTGAACTTGCCGAGACCTGGACGTGGCAGGGCCGGCAGCTGCAGGTGCGCCCGATCCGGCCCGAGGACGAGGCGCGGCACCTCGCCTTCGCCGGGCAGCTCGCACCCGAGGACATCCGCCTGCGCTTCTTCAGCATGCGGCGCGAACTGCCGCGCAGCGAGCTGGCCCGCCTGGTGCAGATCGACTACGACCGCGAGATGGCTTTCGTCGTGATTGAGGCGCAGGCCGACGGCACGCAGCACACGCTAGGCGTCGTGCGCGCCGTGGCCGATCCCGACAACGTCGAGGCCGAGTTCGCCATCATCCTGGCCACCGAGCTGCAAGGGGAGGGCCTGGGGCAACGGCTGCTGGACAAGATGGTGGGCTACCTGCAAGGCCACGGCACGCAGCGCCTGGTGGCGCTGGTGCTGCGCGAGAACGTAGGCATGCGCGAGCTGGCGACGCAGGGCGGGTTCAGGCTCGACAAGGCCGGGTCTGACCATGAAACCCTGCGTTATGTGCTGGACCTGATTTGAAACGTTGAACAGTCTTTCGGCCCAGCACGAGGAGTCCCAATGCAGATCATGGTTCTAGGTTCGGGTTGCAGCAAATGCCGCAGCACCATCGCGATGATCGAGCGGGTGGCGAAGGAGCAGGGCGTCGAGGTCGAGATCCTCAAGGTCGAGGATCACGATGCGATCCTGAGTCACGGCGTCAGCGCGACGCCGGCGGTCGTCATCGACGGCCGGGTCGTGCACAGCGGCGGGCTGCCCTCGCATGCCGAGGTGCAAGCCTGGCTGACGCTGGCCGCGCAGGCGCCCGGCTTCCTGACCCAGGCCACGCGGCACCTGTTCTTCACCGGCAAGGGCGGCGTCGGCAAGACCTCGCTGTCCACCGCCGCCGCGCTGACGCTGGCCGACGGGGGCAAGAAGGTGCTGCTGGTGAGCACCGATGCGGCCTCCAACCTCGATGAGATGCTGGGCATCGAGCTGCGCAACACGCCAACGCCGGTGCCCGGCGCGCCGGGGCTGTCCGTGCTCAACATCGACCCCGACACGGCGGCCGAGTCCTACCGGCAGCGGGTGCTGGCGCAGATGGGCGCTGGCGCCAGTGACGCCGAACTCTCCACGGTGAGCGAGCAGCTGTCCGGCGCCTGCACCACCGAGATCGCGTCGTTCGACGAGTTCGCCGCGCTGCTGTCCGACAAGGACGGTCGCTTCGATCACATCGTCTTCGACACCGCGCCGACCGGCCACACGCTGCGGCTGCTGAGCCTGCCCAAGGCCTGGAGCGGCTTTCTCGACGGCAACGACCGGGGCGCCTCCTGCCTGGGCCCGCATTCGGGGCTGAAGATGCAGGAGGAGCGCTTCAAGGCGGCGCTGGAAGCGCTGAGCGACCCGGCCCAGACCACCGTCATCCTGGTGACGCGGGCGGACAAGGGCGCGATCAATGAAGCCGCGCACACCTCGGCCGAGCTGCATGAGCTGGGCTTGCACAACCAGCGGCTGGCCATCAACGGCGTGTTCCACGCCAGTGAGCGCAGCGACGCCGTGGCCTGCGCCATCGAAGACCTGGGGCAGCAGGCGCTGGACGCGATGCCCGCATCGCTGCGTGCGCTGCCGCAGGACCGGGTCCGGCTGCGGGCCTTCGACACGGTCGGCCTGCCCGCGTTGCGCGCACTGCTGACCACCGATGCCGGCCCGGTCGCGCCGCCCACGGCTGCGGTCGTGGAAGCCAGCGGCAAGCTCCCGGGCCTTGACGCGCTGGCCGACGAACTGGCCGCCGCCGGGCACGGGCTGATCATGGTGATGGGCAAGGGCGGCGTCGGCAAGACGACCGTGGCGGCGGCGCTGGCCCTGGGGCTGGTCGAGCGCGGCAAGACCGTGCACCTCAGCACCACCGATCCGGCGGCCCACCTGGCCTCGACGCTGGCCGGCGACGTGCCGGGTTTGAGCGTCAGCCGCATCGACCCCAAGGTCGAGACGCAGCGCTACATCGACAAGATCATGGCGGCCAGGTCACCCAAGCTCGACGCGGCCGAGCAGGCGCTGCTGCTGGAAGACCTGCAATCGCCCTGCACGGAAGAGGTGGCCGTCTTCCATGCCTTCTCGCGCATCGTCAGCGAGGGCCGCGGTGCCTTCGTCGTGCTCGACACCGCGCCCACGGGCCATTCCATGCTGCTGATGGACGCCACCGGCGCCTATCACCGCCAGATGATGCGGGAGTTCGAGGGGCCGGGAGCGGCCCGGGTGGTGACACCCTTGATGCGGCTGCAGGACGGCACGTACACCAAGATCATCCTGGTCACGCTGCCGGAGGTGACGCCCGTGTCGCAGGCGGCTGCGCTGCAGGACGACCTGCGCCGCGCCAGCATCGAGCCCTATGCCTGGGTGCTGAACAAGAGCGTGCTGGCCGCCGGAACGCGCGACCCCTTGCTGGCAGCGCGGCTGGCGGGCGAACGCAAGCAGATGGCACGCATGGCCAATGGCCTGGCCAGGCGCCTCTTCACGCTGCCCTGGCTGACCGTGCCGCCGATCGGATTTGCCGAGTTGTCCAGGCTGGTCGCCAAGGCATCCAACGCTGAAGCACCCACGCCCGAGCCTGTACCCGCCGGCTCCAACTGACGACACCGCACAGGGGAACCCAATGGAATTCAAGGACTACTACGCCACGCTCGGGGTGCAGCGAGACGCCACCCAGGACGAGATCAAGCGTGCCTACCGCAAGCTGGCACGCAAGTTCCACCCCGACGTCAGCAAGGAGGCGGATGCCGAATCGCGCTTCAAGGATGTGGCCGAGGCGCATGAAGCCCTGATCGACCCCGAGCGCCGCGCGGCCTACGACGACATCAGCCAGCGCCACGCCCGAGGCGAAACGTTCCAGCCGCCGCCGGGTTGGGACAGCGGCTTTGAGTTCAGCGGCCGGGGCGGCGCCGGGTCCGGCGGGCAGCAAGCGCCCAGCGCCGAGGACTTCAGCGCCTTCTTCGAATCCATCTTCGGGCGCGGTGGGCCGGGCGCACGGCCCGCTGCAGGCGGCCACCGGCAGGCGCCCGGCAGCGACCACCACGCCAAGGTGATGATCGACCTGGAAGACAGCTATCGCGGTGCACGCCGCACGATCTCGCTGCGCGTGCCGGTGGCCGACGCCCAGGGGCATGTCGCCCTGCATGACCGCCAACTGGAGGTCAACATTCCGCCCGGCGTGCGCGAGGGGCAGCACCTGCGCCTGGCGGGCCAGGGCGGCCCTGGCCACGGCGGCGAACCTGCGGGCGACCTGTACCTGGAGATCGCCTTGAAACCGCATCCGCAGTTCCGGATCGATGGCCGAGACGTGTATGTCGACCTGCCGGTGTCTCCCTGGGAAGCCGCGCTGGGCGCCACCGTCGCAGCGCCCACCCCCTCGGGTGAGGTGCACCTCACCATTCCCGCGGGCTCCACCCAGGGCCGCAAGCTGCGCCTGAAGGGCCGTGGCCTGCCGGCCAAGCCGCCGGGTGACCTGTATGCCGTGCTGACCCTCACGCTGCCGCGCGCGGACGCCGACGCGGCCCAGGCGGCCTATGCCGCGCTGCGGGCGGCGTTTCCGGACTATGACCCGCGCGTCGCGCAGGAAGGATGACAACCATGGCCGACAACTCAAGTGATGTGATCGACGCTGTCATCGTCGAGGAAGAGATCGTCTTCAGCCTGAGCGGCCTGTGCCAGGCCGCCGGCGCGAGCCCGGCCCAGGTGCTGTCGCTGGTCGACGAAGGCGTGCTGCAACCCGACGGCGACGTGCCGCAGCACTGGGCCTTCACGGGGCCATCGCTGCGCGCGACGCGCACGGCCTTGCGCCTGAACGCCGACCTCGCCCTCGGCACCGCTGGCGCAGCCCTGGTGCTCGACCTGCTGGAGGAGATCAATGCCTTGCGCGCCAGGCTGCGGCGCGCCGGCCTCGAATGACGCGTTGCCCCGGCGCGCACCCGACCTAAAGCCCGACAGGCTCCTGGCGCCGTGCTGGTGGCGGGTGTGGCCGGGCTGGTGTCCGGCGCGATGTCGATGGCGGCGGGGAACGCGAGGAACTGGCCACCGACGCCACCCGCGAGACGGCTGAACTGGCGGGCATCTACGTGCAGCGCGGCCTCGACCCCGAACTTGCGCAGCAGGTCGCCCGGCAGCTGATGGCCAGCGATGCGCTCGGCGCCCACACCCGCGACGAACTCGGCATCTCGAAGGCCGTCAGCGCCAGGCCCGTGCAGGCGGCGTGGGCCTCGGCCGCCGCATTCACGGTCGGGGCAGGCCTGCCCCTGCTCAGCGCCTGGCTGGCGCCGGCGCAGACCCTGGTGCTGATCGTCGGCGCCACGTCGCTGCTGTTCCTGGCGCTGCTGGGGGGGGCTGGCGGCCCACACGGGCGGTGCGCCCATTGCGCGCGGCATCGTGCGGGTGACGTTCTGGGGCGCGCTGGCAATGGCGATCACGGCGGGCGTCGGCAAATTGTTCGGCGTGGCTGCTTGACAGGATGAAGCGCTGCCAGCGCCCCGCCGGCCCGACGAGCGCGCTTTTCGACGCGACCATGCTGTGGCGGGGCTCGGACCGACGGGGCGGTGATTTGGCGAGCGTCGCACTGATACGGCTGCCTGCCGCCGCAACTCTGGAGCGAGTGAGGCGCTTTGCGCGCTTGCTGCTAGCGCGGTAAGGCGGTTTCAGGCGGGTCGCGGTCGTTCACATTTGCCGCCATATGACTCGCTCACTCAGCGTCGAAACGCAGCGCGTTTGCCATCGCCTGCGGCGCGTCGCTCGCCTGGAGCTGGCCTTGGCTATTGCTCTGTACGGCGCGGAGGAGTCGCGCAGCCTCATCCACACGCGCCGCCAGTTGCAGGCCCTCCGTGAGGTGGAAGCGCTTGACCTTGTAGACCTGTCCTCTAACTCGGGGCAACTCCGCAGCCAAAAGTCCCAAGTCTTTGCCGGCGTTGACATCGGTGCAGAACCTGTGCACCAGAGCGCGCACGCGTGAACGCTCTTTGGGAGGCAGCGATGCCTTCTGGTTCGCGACCAGTTTGAGGATCGTGATGGGCGAGTCACTCCGCATGACCACATGCTTGGAGCGCTTTGCCTGTAGGTCCTTCTCGCGGAGCATGCCGTAGACCTGACTGACGGCCCACGCGATTTGCTTTCCATCGAGACGCTCGTCGCTGGACATGCAAATGTCATCTACGTGGCGCGAGTACCGTGAAAAGCCCCGCTCGGCCAATCGTTTGACGACGTGCGGTTCTACATCCCATAGCGCCAGGTTTGCCAGATAGCCACTCGTAGGGGCACCCTGTTCCAAATGACCATCTCGAGTTGTCAGGCGAGTAAGTAGGTCTGCCACCTGTTCGCCAAAGCCAAAGAAACGATGCCAGATGTCGAAGACTGTGCCATCCCCGACACTCGGATAGAACTTGGTTATGTCTTCCTTGATGACCGTCGATGCTTTGGCGTGAATGTCCACGCTCGACTTGTAGTCCTTGCCTGGCACACCACCGGTAAGGTAATCGGGGTACTGAACTCGCCGCAGAAAGTGCTCGTTGATACGCCGCAACACTGTCTTCAATGGCATTCGCGTGTCGTACAGAAGGCGTTCGGTGCCGTCTTCCTTGATGACACGCTTGGCCACGAAGTACATGCCCGATGCTCGCCCCGCCAGCTTGCGCAAATCTTCGGGGCTAAAACCCAATGGATGTCGAAGCGATTCGACGGATTGAACCCTGTCATGTGGAAAGAACGCCGCGTTCATGGTTCACGACTGGCGAATTAGGTCCAACGCAAGCTCAGAGAATTGCTTCTCCGCCCGCTTGTCGAGCCCAGACAGCTCGCCAGCATCGGAAGCCAAGTACACAACAATGGGAGTCGGAATACCTAGGGCCCCCGCGATCTTGTTGACCAACGGCAGAGTCGGTTCGCGCTTCTGGTTCTCTATACGCGAAAGATGCGAAACGGAAATGCCCGCGCGCTCCGCGACAGTCTCTAGGGAGAGAGCTTTCGCAGAGCGACAGAGCTTTAATGCTTTTCCGATGTTCATATGACGACAACAAAAGTACGGGCCTTGTGTACTCCAAGCGCACTCACTTCAAGAACGTCATGACGTTTGTCACGATGCTCAGCAGGGCCGCCAAGAGCCGCAAGGCCTCGGATGCCAATTGCCGCTGTTGAGCGACATCTGCCTCGTCGATCTTCTGTTTCAGTTGATCGACCTTGAACTTCATAGCTACGGATACGTTGGTATCGAGCCGACCGTGGTTCTGATCCAGAAGCTCTTCGAGCTCCTGTACCAGGTTCTTTAAGGTACGCATTTGCGTTTCTCCAATCAGGCACCATGCCTGCCGCCCAAGAGCAAGACCGGAAAGGAGTCGCTCGATACCGCAAGGCCCGCTACCGACGAAAGACGATGCGCCGCCCCGCCGCCCTGGGTTGCTGCGGGTCGCCACCGACAGCTAGGGACTAGCCGCTGGTCGCCACCCGCCGCACGACAAGAGTCGCGGACTTGGTGCCTCGCTCGGTGGCCACGGTTGCCCGCGCCCACGTATTAGCCAGATGACGGTCCATCCAGGCGCTGGCTTGCGCCAGCATCTATCAGTCCAATCTCAGACGAGGAGGAGAAGAATTCTTAAAGAACACATGAGCGAAACGCTCACCCAAGATTGCAGTAGATCAGTGCGTGCGAAGTTTGTCAAATTTTTTGCCTTATTGGCAAATTTCAGCGCTGCCGCCAATGAGACGAGGCTGTTGTGGGCAGTCGTCCGAACCCTGTCCGTCGAGACAGATGCCGCTCTGGGCCACCTCAGCGCAGCCAGCGGGTTGGTTCAGGTTGGGCCGCGGCTGTTTGTCGTTGCCGACGACGAGCACACGCTGGCCGTGTTTGACGTCTCAGGCGACCGCGCCGGCCGGCTGCATCGGCTCTTCGACGGTGAACTGCCCGACAAGCCCAAGGCCCGCAGGGCCGCCAAGCCCGACTGGTGCTGGCGCAGCTGTTCAACTGCTTCAATGCCCGCTCCGAGACGGCCAGCGCCTTCCGCCACCTCTTCGTTAACCGCTGGCTGTGGGGCGCGATCACGCTGTCGGCGCTGCTGCAAGTCGCGGTGGTTCACTTCCCGCCGCTGAACCTGGCCTTCGGCACCGCGCCGCTGAGCCCGCAGCAGTGGGCCGTCTGCGTGGCCATGGCCAGCAGCGTGCTGTGGGTGGGCGAGCTGCGCAAGGCGGTGACGCGAGTTACAACGGGCCTGCCTCCAGCGCATCGGCGGCATCACTGAACTGCAGGTCGTCAATGTGCTGACGCACCAGGTCGAACGCGCCCTTGCTCAAGAGCCGTTGCAGCTGTGGGGCGAGACCATTGAAACGTTCGATCGCCGACATGCTTTGCTGGCGCAGCAGGCCGACGAAATCGGCCAGGACCTGCGGCTCGAGGCTGTCGCCGCTGGTGGCCGCAGAAGGATCCTCGGCCGGGGCCGGCGCTGTCACGAGCAACGGCGCCACACATTCCCCCAGCCGTTGCAGCTTGATGGCAAGTCGCGTCGCGAGGTCGATGAATCTCTCGACGTTTCCTGCGGCACAAGCCGTCTCCGCCTCGCCCGCCAGTTGGTGGATCTCCCTGGCTCCGAGGGTGCCCGCGCTGCCCCTCAGTTTGTGCATGCGGCTGGCATGAATGGCGAGGTCGATCGGGGCTTGCGCTGCGATCGGAATTGAGATGTCCGGGAACTCATCGAGCAGCCGCTTGAGCATCAATTTGAACAAGCCGAAGTCATTGCTCAGGCGTTCGCGCACGTCCAACCCGTCGATCCCCTCGATCTCCGGCCACGGCTGCGGCAGCGATTCCGCCGCCGACGTGTCGGGCGAGTCAGCAATCAGGTGCACGGGCCGGCCGTTCACAGGTGCAACGCGGCGCAGGATGCTGGCCACCAGGGACCGCGGGTCGAACGGTTTGACAAGATAGTCGTCCATTCCGGCCGCCGTGGCACGCTGTCGCTCGCTGCTCAGTGCACCGGCAGTCAGGGCGATGATCGGCAAGTCCGCCAGATGCAGTTCCAGGCGGATTCGCCGGGTGGCATCGTGACCATCGAGTACCGGCATCTGCACATCCATCAGCACCACGTCGATGGCGTGGGGCTGGGCTTCAAGAAGATCGAAGGCCTCCTGTCCATTGTTTGCGAGCAAGACCTTCGCGCCCTCGAGTTCGAGGATGCGCTTCGTCACATCCAGGTTGATGTCGCTGTCGTCAACGACCAGCACTCGGATGTCCAGCAGCGCGCGTTCACCGGCTGCTGCGGGAGGCGCCTCCAGCCGCGCCACCGCATCCGGCGAGGCGAGCGCAAAGTCCAGCACGACGCTGAACACGCTGCCGACGCCGGGCGTGCTCTCCAGACTCACGTGCCCGCCCATCAGGTTTGCCAATCGCTTGACGATCGACAACCCCAGCCCGGTGCCACCGAAGCGCCGTGTGATCGACGCATCCGCCTGGGCAAACGGCGCGAACAACTGCGTCTGAACTTCGGGCGCGATGCCGATGCCGGTGTCTTGCACGGCAAACGACAGCGTCGCATGCTGGGCCGTGGCGGCAAGCATCCGGACGTGCAGCTCGACACTGCCTTGCTCGGTGAACTTGATCGCGTTGGACAGCAGGTTGGTCAGGATCTGGCTCAGGCGCGTCGCATCGCCCTCCAGCACCACCGGCAGCTCGTCCTCGACGACGATCTCGAATGCGACGCCCTTGGCCTCGGCCTGCACCGCCATCACGTCGCTCAGCTCCTTCAGCAAACTGCGCAGGCTGAATGCGGTGTTCTCGACGATCAACTCGCCGGCTTCGATCTTTGACAGATCGAGCACGTTGTTCAGCACCACGAGCAGCGACTTGCTCGCGAGCTTGACCTTCGCCAGAAAGGCCACCTGCTCCTCGTCCAGCGAGGTCTCCCCGAGCAAATAGGTCAGGCCGATGACCGCATTCATTGGGGTGCGGATCTCATGGCTCATGTTGGCGAGAAACTCGCTCTTGGCACGATTGGCCTGTTCGGCCTTTTGCGTTGCGTGACGCAGCGATTCCTCGTACTGCTTGCGCTCAGTGATGTCGCGCGCCGCCGCGAAGACGCCTTGCAGCTGCCGGTCGCGGTCATGAAAGGTGGTGGCGTTGTACGACACCACGGTGAGCTTGCCGTCCCTGGCGCGCACGGTGAGTTCGTAGTTGGTGACCTTGCCCTCGGCCAGCACGCGCTTGATGCCTGCTTCCGCCCGGTGTGGCGCGGTGAAGTRGTTCTTGAACGGCGCGCCGATCAGCTCGTCGCGCGTGCAGCCGGTCAGGGCCTCCGTCTGCTTGTTGACGTCGGTGATGATGCCGCGCGGGTCGGTCGTCATCAGCGCGTCGATGTTGGATTCGATCAGCGAGCGCGTGTAGAAGTGCTGGTCGCGTAAGCGCTGGTCGAGCTTCTGGCGCTCCTCTTCGACCTGCTGGCGGGCGGTGTTGTCGGTGCCGATCAAGAGGTAGCCAATGATGGCGTCTTGCGCGTCGCGCAGCGCAGTCACCGACACCACCGCTCCGAAGCGGCTGCCGTCCTTGCGGATATAGGTCAGCTCGTAGATGTCCTCGATGCCGCGCGAGGCCTTGAACACCAGCGCCTCGAAGCCGGGGGCGATCGGGGTTTCGAGTTCGACGCTCAGCGCCTTGGCCCGCTCAATCAATTCCTGCGGGTCGGAGATGTCTGCTGGCGTGATCTTGTTCACCACGTCAGCGGCCGTGTAGCCCAGCATGCGCTCGGCGCCGACGTTGAAGATCTGGATCACCCCCTTCGCGTCGGTGGCGATGCTCGAGAAGTTGGCGCTGTTGAAGATCGCGTTCTGCAAGGCGCCGGCCTTCAGCAGCGCTTCTTCAGCGCGTTTGCGCGCGGTGTTGTCGGTGCCGATCAGCAGGTAGCCAATGATGGCGTTCTGGGCGTCGCGCAGCGCAGTCACCGACACGACGGCCGGCAAGCGGCTGCCGTCCTTCCTGATGTAGGTCAGCTCGTAGATGTCCTCGATGCCGCGCGAGGCCTTGAACACCAACGCCTCGAAACCCGGCGCAATGGTGGTCTCGAGTTCGACGCTGAGCGCCAAGGCGCGCGCGATCACCTCCTGTGGGTCGGAGATGTCGGCCGGCGTGATCTTGTTCATCACGTCGGCGGCCGCGTAACCCAACATGCGTTCGGCGCCGACGTTGAAGATCTGGATCACACCTTTCGCGTCGGTGGCGATGCTGGAAAAATTGGCGCTGTTGAAGATCGCGGATTGCAGGGCGCCGGCCTTGAGCAGCGCCTCTTCCGCCTGCTTGCGGGCCGTGTTGTCGGTGCCGATCAGCAGGTAGCCGATGATTCGATCTTCGACATCGCGCAGCGCCGTGACTGACACGACCGCCGGGAAGCGGCTACCGTCCTTGCGGATGTAGGTCAGCTCGTACATGTCCTCGATGCCGCGCGAGGCCTTGAACACGAGGGCTTCGAAGCCCGGCGCGATCGAGGTGTCGAGTTCGACGCTGAGCGCTTCGGCACGCGCGACCAATTCCTGCGGGTCGGAGATGTCGGCCGGCGTGATCTTGTTCATCACGTCGTTGGCCGAATAGCCCAGCATGCGCTCAGCGCCGACGTTGAAGATCTGGATCACGCCCTTCGCGTCGGTCGCGATGCTTGAGAAGTTGGCGCTGTTGAAGATCGCACTCTGCAGTGCGCCCGTCTTGAGCAATGCCTCCTGGCGCCGGACCTCGTTGAGGTACTCCACGGTGCCGTCGACGGGATTGGGAAGGGTGGGGGTATCGCCGGCGATTCTGGGCATGGGCAACCTTGTTGAGAGCGTGATCAATCAGCCGGACGGGAATGCGGTGCCGAGGAGTGCGCCGTGCTTCAGTTGCTCGGAGTCGTGACCGGCCGGAGGGCGGCGTGCCTCGCGCACCCCCTGCGGCGCATCCACGTCACAGATGTCCAGCAGCATGGCCCGGGCCCGGCCGGCGCGCTTGGCGCAATACATGGCCTTGTCGGCAGCGCGCACCAGGTCAAGCGGGGAGTGGCCCCTGCCAAGACCAGCGGCGCGAGAGTCGGCCGAGGGCTCTGCCCAGCACTCGCTCGCGTTGTCGTAGCAGGCGACGCCCACGCTGACGGTGACGTGGCATGCGGCCGACGAGGCGTCGTGACGGATGCTCAGCGCTTCGACGGCAGCCAGGATGCTGTGGGCCACGTGCTCGGCGCCCAGGCGCGGCGTCTGCGGCAGCAGCACGACGAATTCCTCCCCGCCGTAGCGCGCAACCAGATCCGCCGGGCGCAGGCTGGTGCTCGCCAGGGTCTGCGCGACGGCCCGCAGGCACACATCGCCCGCCGGATGACCATAGTGATCATTGAATGACTTGAAGTGGTCGACATCGATCATCAGCACGGCCAGCGGGTCACCGGCCCGCCGGGCGCGGCGCCATTCATGCGCCAGCGCGTCGTCGAAACCACGCCGATTGGTGACACCGGTCAGCACGTCGATCGTCGCGATCCGGCGCAGCTCGTCGGCGATGCGCTTGACACGCAGCTGGGTCTTGACCCGCGCCACGACCAACGGTGCGCTCACGGGCTTGGCGATGAAGTCGGCCGCGCCAAGTTCGAACCCGGACAGTTCGAATTCGGGCTCGCTGTGGCTGGTCACGAAAATCACCGGCACGTCCTCGAGTCCCGGGTCTGCCTTGAGCGCTTCGAGAATCTCGAACCCGCTCATGCCGGGCATTTCTGCATCGAGCAGTACCAGATCGGGCGCCGACTCTCTCGCAAGTCGCAGCGCATCCTCCCCGCTGGTCGCGAAGCGCAAGTTGCCCACGTCCGCCAGCATATGACTCAGCAGACGAATTGCGGATGGGTCGTCGTCGACCAGCAGGATGTTGTCGCTCATGGACCGTCGTTGACGTCGTGCGAAACGGCGTCACCCGCTCGAAGAGCGGCGTTTGATGATGCGTGGTTGATGGTGTCTTCACCGGGGTCGGGCGCACCGGGCAGCGAGATGGTGAAGCAGCTTCCCTGACCCGGCTCGCTCTCGACGCGCAACTGACCGTTCATCGCCTCCACGAACTGACGCGTGATCATCAGCCCAAGGCCTGCGCCGGGCGTCGARCCCAGCTGTCTGCCGAGGCGGTTGAAGGGTTCGAACAGGTGCTGGCGCTGCAACGCGTCCATGCCGAAGCCGTTGTCGCTCACGGCAATCGCGACCGCTTGCGAATCGCCGGTCACCGCTATCCTTGCCCAACCGCCGGGCCGGTTGTATTTGATGGCGTTCGTCAGCAGGTTCAACAGGCACTGGTGCAGCCGTCCGACGTCGGCGGCGCAAATGGGGGCAAGGGCAGGCACCGACCCAAGCGAGCTGG
>NZ_JBFUMN010000052.1:0-36855 GCF_054049335.1 Roseateles sp. P5_E1 | reverse complement strand
GCACCGGCCTATGCCTATATCGACGGGGGCTCGGCCCACCTCATCATCCAGGGCCTGATTGCGGCGGCTGTCGGACTCGTCTACTACATCCGCAATCCTCGCGAGATCTGGCGCGCCCTCAAGCGGCGTTGGAATCGGGACCGCTCCTGATGCGTGTGAGCTTCCGGGATCCCGACGGCAATGTCGAGGATGACGGGCAGCAGGTCTGGCGAAGAGTTCAAGCGCATGCCGCCACGCCTACCACCGAGCTGCTGACCAGCGCACTGTTTACCGAGCTGGTCCGGGACGGCCTGCTGATCGGGGTCGAGGAACAACATCCCCAACCGGATGGCAGCCTGTTGCTGCGGCATCGCCGCGTCGAGATGCCCACCTACGCCTTCGAATGGACGCCGGCCATGCTGGCGGACGCCGCGCGCCTGACGCTGGACATCCAGCGGCGCGCCTGGGCCGCGGGCTGGACCCTCAAGGACGCGGCCACCAGCAACGTGCTGTTCGAAGGCTGCAAACCCGTCTTTTGCGACCTGCTTTCGCTGCAGCGTCGTCAACCGGCCGATCCGCCGGGATGGCTGGCCTACGGCCAGTTCGTGCGTCATTTCGTGCTGCCCCTGCTGGCCGTGGCCGAGCTGGGCCGCACGCCGCGAGACGTCTTCCTGGCTCACCGCGACGGCCTGCGCGCCGCCGAGATCGCGCCGTTCATCCCTTGGTACGCCCATTTGGGGCTGGCGATGTGGCTGCATGTRCGACTGCCCGCACGGCTGGAGAGACGCCGCATTCGCCGTGACCAGAAGGCGTCGGGCGCAAGCAAGGCGAGCGGCGCTGACGGCACTCCCTGGCTGCTGGGCAACCTCGGGCGCTTCGTCGACCGCCTGGAGTCCCACGGCAGAGGCCTCAGCACCTGGAGCGAATACACGGGCAACCGCGATCACTACCTGGCAATCGAGCTGACGGCCAAGCGCAAGGCCATCGAGCAACTGGTGGGCGAAGGCCGCTATGCACGCGTGCTGGACATCGGCGCCAACAGCGGCGAGTTCTCGCTGATCGCGGCGCGCGCCGGCGCCCAGGTGCTGGCCTTGGACGATGACGTCAACGCCTTGCACGACCTGCACCGCCAGGCGCGCCAACTGAACCTGCCTATCCAGTGCCTGCACGCCAACTTTGCGCGACCCACGCCCGCAACGGGTTGGCGCCTCGCGGAAACGCTGGGCTTGCCGCAGCGTTTTGCTGGCCGCTTCGATCTGGTGCTGGCTCTGGCCGTGATCCACCACCTGACCGTGACGGAGCGCCTGCCGACGGCGCAGCTCTTCGAAGTGCTGGCCGACTGCTGCCGTGACACGCTGCTGCTGGAATTTGTGCCTCGAGAAGACCCGCGCTTCGTCGAGCTCGCAGGGCCAAACATGGGTCTGTACCAGCATTGGGATCTGGCCTTCGTGCTGGGCTGCGCCGAACCGTGGTTCGAGCTGCAGGACCAGCAGCAGATCTCGGAACATCGCACGCTGTTGCGCCTGCGCCGCCGCGGCGCGCACGCGCCATGAGCTTGGGCAAGGCGCAGCTCGGGCCTGCCGCGCGTCAGGCGCTGCGCTATGCCTTGCTGAGCTTCATCAGCCTCGGCGCGATCGGCGTGGGCGACGTGATCCTGCGCTACACCTACTCGCTGTATCTGTCGTTTCAGCCGGCCAGCTTCCTGCGGGAAGGCCATCTGCTGCTGGTGGCGGTGGCGCTCTTCGGCGCGCTCGGCGGCTGGCTGGATAGGCCGGATCGCGCCTTGCATGCCACCGCCCGAATGGCGCGCGCATTGCTGCTGACGCTGGTCTTCGTGGCGCTGTTCCAGGTCTTTCGCCAATCGCTGGCCACCTCCCTGCCCTTGCCTGGTTGGGCCAAGGCCGGCGCCATGGTCGGCTGCGCCATCGCTGCGGCCCTGATCGCTTGGCGCACGCGCCCAGAGTCGGCTGCGCGGCTGGGCAACGCGGCCTGCCTGGCCATGCTGACGCTGTTCGCGCTGCAGCCAGGCATGACGGGCTATCTGCTGGGCACCTTCTCGCCTCAAGCGCGTGACCATGCGCCCGCGGCGCAGGCAGCTCCCGCCCCGCGGCGCACCATCGTGATCGTGTTCGATGAATGGGACATGGAGATCTCAGAGCGCGAAGGACTCTTCAAGCGAGAGGCAATGCAGGATCTGCTCAAGCAATCCTTCTTTGCCCAGAACGCCCTGCCCGCGGGGCCGAACACGCTGGAGTCCATTCCAGGCATGCTGTTCGGCCGGCCCTTCGGTGAAGTCGAGCTCGGCGGCAAGGCGTCGCTGCGCAGCAAGAGCGGCGAAGTCTGGAGCCCCGAAACCCCGCAGCTCTTCAGCGACCTGCAGGCCCGCCACATCAGCCACGCGGTCATTGGCTACTACCACGACTACTGCGCGCTGGTCACGACGGCGCACACCTGCCATGCCGAACCCGTCCAGTTCTTCCAGGGGTGGAAGGCCCAGCTCGAGCGGGTGTTCAAGCGCAGCGGGCAGTTCGACTTCCCCTACTCGGTGTTCCTGCAGCAGTGGCATGCGACCTATACCCGCCTGCACGAGGAAGCCCTGCAGGCTGTGGAAGACCGCGCCAACGCGATGGTCTGGATCCACAYCAACGTGCCTCATCCGCCCAGCGCCGCGGCGCACCGCGCGCCGCGTGACCTGCGCCAGGACTACCAGGCCAATCTGGCGTTGACCGCCGAGATGATCGAAGAAGTGCGCCAGCGGCTCACAGCCCAGGGCGACGAGGCGACGCTCGTGCTGACGTCCGACCACTGGCTTCGGGAGCGCGAGCTGTGGTCGGCCATGTACGAGCAGCAGCGCGGTCCGGGAAGCGGGAGCGCCGGCAAGTCGTCCGACCAGCGCGTACCACTGATCGTTTGGTTCAGCGGTCCCACGCCGCCTGTACAGCACCAGCCACCGGTCAGCGCGCTGGCGACGCGCAACCTCGTCCTTGCGCTGCAGGACGGCAGCGTTCGCTCACCGCAGGACGTGGCCCACTTCTTCGAGCGGCAACCGGCGCCCGTGCCGCCGAGATCAGGCGGCGCCGGCGTTCATTGACGTGATCGCCATCATCACGGCGACCATCAGCACGCCGATCACGCCGCCAATGAGCAGGATGGCAATCGGCTCGATCAAGGCCATGGCCCGCTTCTGACGTTCCCGGGCCGCCTCGGACTGCATGCTGCCGAGCGARGTCAGCATCGCGTCCAGGCTGCCGGCCCGCTCGCCCACCTTGATCAGGTTCAGCCGCGCCGCAGGAATCCAGGCCGAATGGCGCAAGCTGTCATACAGCGTTCGTCCATGTTCGAGCTCGCGGGTCGCAGAGGCGATCACCAGCGAAAACTCGCGCAGCTGCAGCGCACCGCGCGACAGCTTCAGTGCGTCAAGCAATGGCACCCGGTTGCGCAGCATGGTGCCCATCAACAGCGCCCACCGCCCCACTTCTGCGTCGCGCAGCCAGGGGCCAAGCACCGGCGCCGCAGCGGCCCATTCGAGCAGCGCACGTCGAAAGCTCGCCCGTGCGAAAAGGGTCACAAGCAAAGCCGCCACGATGCCCACGCCCAGGCCGAGCGCCAGCACATGGGCCTTCATGTACACGGCCGTCTCGATCACCCAGACCGAGAACTCGGGCATCTGCCGACGCGCGCCTCTGAGCAGCGGCGCGAATCGCGGGATGACACCGATGAAGATGATCAGCACCGCGAAAAGGCCCGCCACCACCAGGATGCTCGGATAGACCATCGCGTTGCGCAGCTCCTGCCCCATACGGCGGGACACGTCCAGCTGTTCAGCGCAATCGCTGAGCGCGGTGGCCAGGTCGCCGCTGGCTTCACCCACGCGCACCACCGTCATCAGATGCTCGGCCAGGCCCAGGCCGCTGGACTGCAAAGCGTCGTGCAGGCTGCCGCCCTCGCGCACGGTGCGGGAGGCACGCGTCATGACATCGCCCATGGCGCCACCGACGTGGCCGCTCGCCAGCGACACCAAGGCCTCGTCCAGCGAGACGCCGGCGGCCAGCAAGGTGGCCAGCTCGCGCAACATCACGACCTTGTCTGCCAGCGTCAGGCGTTTAGGCGTGCGGCCGGCACGGGGCAGCGCTGCCTCGGGCGGTGCGTCCAGGGCCTTCAGCGCCAGCGGCGTGAGCCCCTGGCGCAGCAGGTCGCGCGCCGCCTGGGCCGAGTCCCTCGCCTCGATCTGGCCGCTGACCATGTGGCCGGCGGCGTCTTGCGCGCGGTAGCTGAAGCTGTCCATCACCCGCCGTGCTCGCTGGCGGCGCGCAGCACTTCGTCCAAGGTGGACAGGCCTCGCGCGCTCTTGATCAGCCCGTCATCCACCATGGAGCGCCGCCCGTCGGCATCGGCCATGGCAAGCAAACGCTCCGAGCTGCCGCCCTGGGCGATTTCGTGCTGCATCGCCGCGCCGACCGTCACCAGTTCATAGATGCCGACACGGCCGCGGTAGCCCGTGCCGCCGCAGATTTCGCAGCCGCCAGCGGCGAGCCAGGCGGGCTCATCGGGCACATCGTGCAGCGCCGGCAATCGGTCGCGCAGCACCTGCCAACGGTGTTGCAGGCTCGCAGCCTCGGGGTGAGGCTTGGCGCAATTGCTGCAGAGCCGGCGGATCAGGCGCTGCGCCATCACGGCCCGCAGCGCAGCCGCGACCAGATAGGGCTCGATGCCCATGTCGACGAGCCGGTTCACGGCGGACAGCGCGTCGTTGGTGTGGACCGTCGCGAGCACGAGGTGGCCGGTCAACGCGGCCTGGATCGCGATCTCGGCGGTCTCGCGGTCACGGATTTCGCCAACCATGATGACGTCCGGATCGTGCCGCAGGATGGAGCGCAGCGCCCTGGCGAAGGTATAGCCGATTTCGGCCTGCGTCTGGATCTGAACGACGCCCGGCAGCCGCAGCTCGACGGGATCCTCGACCGTGATCAACTTGCGAACGCCATCGTTGATGTGCGAGAGCGCGCTGTAGAGCGTGGTGCTCTTGCCCGATCCGGTCGGGCCGGTCACGAGCACCAGACCATTGGGCCAGCCCAGCCACTGCTCGAACAGGGCACGGTGGTCAGACTCCATGCCGATGCGATGCATGCCGATATCGCCGCGCTCCTTGGGCAGCAGGCGCAGCACCAGCGACTCGCCATGCACGGCCGGAATGGCGGAGATGCGGATATCGACTTCGCGGCCCGCCACGCGCGTGGAGATGCGACCGTCCTGCGGCAGGCGCCTTTCGGCGATGTCCAGGCCGCCGATCAGCTTGATCCGCGAAGCGATGGCCGGGTAGCGGTCCATGCCCAGGCTGCTGCGCGTGTGCAGCACGCCGTCCACACGAAAGCGCAGCGTGCATTCGCGCTCACCGGGCTCGATGTGGATGTCCGAGGCGCGCGCCTCGAGTGCCTGGGCCAGCGTGTTGTTGACGAAGGCCACGACCGGCGCGTCTTCAGCCAGCTCTCGCAGGCTGCGCGCATCCGCGCCCACAGAGTGGGGCGATGCGCGCAGGCGCTGGGCCCACATTTCAGCATCAGCGGGCAGCAGCAGATGCCAGCGCAGCGCACTCACGTGCGGTTCGCCGGCCAGCGCCTCCGCCACGTCCACGTCCAGCGGATCGGCGCTGGCCACGCAAAGGCCTTCGTCGTCCCGCCACAGCAGCACATGGCGATCCAGCCACCAGCTCGCGGGCGTGCCCAGCTTGGCCATGCCGGCTCGCATGGCGTCTTCGTCCAGCGCGTTGGCAAGGAGCAGCGGGTAGCCCAGTTGCTCGGCCAAGGCGGCGTAAAGCACTTGCATGGACACCGCGCCCAGGCGGACCAGGATTTCTCCGAGCCGCCCGCCCTTGCTGGCTTGCACCAGCAGCGCGTTCTCCACTTCAGCCGCCTTGACTGTGCCGCGCTCGATCAGCAGTTCGCCGATCAGCTTGGACGAGCTCACTGGCCCGCCTTCCCAGCCGGCGGCTTGGCGATCAGATCGAGAATGGGGCGGTTGGGCGCAACAGACCCGTCAGGCTTGGTGGCCGTGTCGGCCCACCCCCCCAGCTGCTTGCGGAAGGCCGCGGTCATGGCCTCGGCTTCGCTGCTGTCGTTGAGGATGTAGGGCGTGATCAGGATCACCAGCTCACGGCGATTGCCGCCACTGGTACGGGTGCTGAACAGGTTACCGATCAGCGGAATGTCCTTGAGGAACGGGATGCCCGCGCTGCCCTGGCTGGTGTCGTTCGAGATCAGGCCGCCCATCATCACGGTGGCTCCATTGCGCAAGGTCATCTTGGTTGACAGCTTGCGCGTGCTGAAGGTCGGCGAGGTGTTGACGCCCGTGTTGGTCGCAGCAGCGGCGCTGACCTCCTGGTCCACCTCGATGTCGACCTGATCGCCGGAGTGGATGACCGGCTTGACCTTCAGGATGACACCCGTGCTGCGGTACTGGACCGTCTGCAACACGCCCGTCTGGGTCGGCGTCGTGATCGTGCCCGTCGTGGTCTGCTGGCTCGTGATGATGGGCACTTCCTGGCCCACCTGGATGATCGCCTGCTCACCATTGCGAGCCTGCACACGGGGGCTTGAAAGGATGGTGGCCTGGTTCGTCGAGGCCAGTGCGTTGAGGGCTGCCTTCACGCTGCCTGCGGAGTCCAGCAGGCGGAAATTGAAGCCTGAGTTGCCGATGCCGGTGCCGCCCTGGGTGCCGAAGCGGCCGATCTTGCCGTTGCCATAGTCATGACTGGCCAGCCATTCGATGCCGAGCTGGCTGCTGTCGATGGTCGACAACTCCGCAACAGTAACCTCGATCAGCGCGGCCTTGGCGGGACGGTCCAGCATCTGCAGCAGCGAGCTGATCTGCGAATATTCTTCGGGCTCGGCCTGGAAGATCAGCATGTTGCTGGACTGGTCGACCACCACCGATGTCAAGCGTGGCGCAGCGGTGCTGCCCGACGAGGCCGTGCTGCTCTGACTCTGAGCCGGTGCCGCGCTGACTCGCCCACGGCTGCTGCTGAGCAGTTGATCCAGCGTCTTGGCCAGGTCGCCGGCATCCTTGTGCCGGACCTGGTAGGTGAAGAAGTTCTTGCCGACGCCGCGCTCACTGGGCTTGTCCAGCGTGCGCGCCCATTGCTCGACGTGCTTGAGCACTTCGTCGCTGACCGCAAAGACATAGACCGAGTTCACTGCCGAGACCGGAAGCAGCGTAACGGGATAGCGGATGCCCTGCTGTGGACCCAGCGGCGCCACGGCGTAGCCCTGCGCGGTCAGCACCTCGACGAGGCGCTTGGCCAGATCGTCGACCGACAGGTAGGCCGGCGTCAGGGCGATGCTGCGGCGCCCGCTCATCAGCGGCTGGTCCAGCATGCGGATCGCCTCGAGCGCCGCCTGCATGTTGTCCGGCGTGCCATTGAGCAGCAGCGCATTGCGGGCGACGTCCTCCTGGATGTTCACGCGATTGGCGAACAGGGTCTTGAGCCACATGGCGACCTCGTTCTGCCTGACCGACCTCATTTCGACGAGCTGGTAGACGGGCCGCAACGGCAGCGGGGTGTCGGGAAGGGCGTCACCGCGGCGGATCTCGGGCAGATTGCCGAGCTGGGCGTTGTCCGGCAGCACGCGCACCAGGCCGCCCACGTCGACAACGGCGATCTGGTAACTCTTCAGAAGCAGCTTGATCGCCGTCTCGAGCTGCGCCGCGCTTTGCGAAGCGGGTGCACGGAACGTCACCAGATCCTTGCGGGCGACCACCGCCGGATCGATGTTGACGTTGCGCTTGAGCATCTCGGTATAGACGATCTGCACGAAGTTCGGCAGCGGCACCTGCTGCAGGTTGATCGCTCCGACCTCATCACCCTGCCGGCTTGCGATGTCGGTGCTGACCTTGGCATCTGCGGCGCTGCGCTTGGCTGCATAGTTGCTTGAAGCAACTGCCGGGGGCGACGGAAGATCATTGACCCGCATGCTCGATGTCGGGGTCTCGGCARATCCAAAGGGCGAGGAGGCGGCGGCTTCGGGGCTGGCCGTTGCCAGGGGCGCCGGGACGATGGGCGCCAGGGGCGCGCAACCCGACAGGGCTGCCACCAAGGTCAAGAAGGTGCGCCTCCAGAAAGCCGGTACCGGCCTGGCTCTCAGGGATTCATTCACGATTTTCAACTCCAAAGGTCTCGCGTTTCTTTCCGAGACGCACGTGTACTTGGTTGCCATCGATCAACTCAATGACATGCCCGCTCGGTAACTTTTCGCCGACCTTCAAACGCTCGGCAGGCTTGCGATCACCCTCATACAAAACCAGCACGCCACCCACCTTGCCTTGGCCATAAATGCCCGCGAGGCGCCATCGCGGCGCTTCTTCCTGCGCACCGGGTGCGCTGGCCGCCTTCGCCGCACCCCATTGCGCAGAGGTCGCGACGATGGCAGCCCGGGTCGACGAACCATCAGCCTTCGGCAGCGCCGGCAGTTGCCAGGCATCGCGGCGCGCCTGCACGGGAGCCGGCGCCTTGTAGGCTGTCGTCTCCCCAGCGAACCAGCCGAGCAGCACGACGGCCACGGTCAGCAGCAGCTTGTTGCGTAACGTCATCATCTCAGGAAGCCTTCGCCTGCTCGCGATACAGAACGCGTACTTCGATCTCGGCCCGAGGTGGAGCAGCCTGAGGGCGCAGGCGCAGTGTGTCAACGATAATCAGTTGGGGCGACTGGCTGACCTCGGACAGGAAGCCCGTCAGTGCCACGCGATCGCTCATGTCCACGATCAACCGTACGCGCAACGGGCGTGCGCCATCGCTGGTTGGCTTGGTGTCACCGGCAACGATGCTCAGCTCGCGAATCGTCAGGCCCGCCTTTGCAGCCATTTCGCGCAATCGGTCCTGCAGCGTGGCCTCGGCCTGGCCCTGACTGGCGGCGGTCCAAAGCAGCGCCCGCGCGCTCTCGAGCTGCGTGCGCGCATCCTCGGCACGCTGCGGCCAGACCGTTTCCGATCGCAGCGAACTCAGGCGCTGCATCTGGGCCTGGGCTTCGTCGCCTTCCGCGCGCCATGCGGCCGCCTGGTCTTGCGCCAGCAGCGAGAACCAGATCCAGAGCGTGGCGAGGATCATTCGCACGCCCCAGCGCAGGCGCGCATTGCCCATCCACTCCCGGCGAGCCTGGAGCCAGGCTTCACCCAGCGTGGCCTGCAGGTTCTTGGCTGTATCGACTTTCACTGCTTCGTCCCTGCACTGCCGGGCGGTGTAGGCGGCGCACCTTCGCCGCTCAGGCGCTGCAAGCCGGCATCGGCACTGCTGCGCTGGGGCGGCGACACGGACGACAGCTTCATCTGCAGGTCAAGGCCAGCACGAGGCTGTCCATCTCGCGCTTCGGAGACCTGAGTGAACCAGCCACCCGCCTCCAGTCCAGCGATGACCTTGCTGCGCGAGACATCGGCCGGCAGGTCCAGCACGACACGGACTTCCATGCCCTGGATATCGGCTTCCCGGATGAGGCCCGTGCTCGGTAGCAGTCGCAGCAACTCCTCGAGCACCTCAAGGGGGCGCGGCGCCTGCAAAAGCGAAATCAGTGCTGCACTCTGGTCTGCCGAGGCCAGGGCCTTGTCACGCGCCGCCAGCACCGGTGCAACCCCGACTTTCAGTTCCGCGAGCGCAAGCTGCGCCTGACGGCGTGCCTCGAAGCTGTCCCAAAGCGCTCGCGCGGACATGGCGCCGAACCCGATCAATACCAGGGCCAGGACGCCGACCAGCACCCGCTCGTTGCCCTGACCGACCTGCCCGAGCTGATCGGCAGAAACCGGAAGGCGACCAGGTTTTTGCCAATTGGGCGATTCAAGCTCAGGGGCGGTGCTCGCCGAGCCCGCCCAGCCAGCCTGCCGCAGGAATAGCGACCATTCCTGAGCGCTAGGCCGAGTCGCCCACCAACGGGTGACCCGCAGCACGCCAGCCTTCCAGGCCTGGCCTTCGAATCCGTCGAGCGCCTGCACCATGCGCACCCCTTGCGAGTACGCTTCTCGCGCCAGGGTCTCAGGCAACCAGGCTGGGCTCTTCACCGCAACTTCGTCAAGGCGATGCTTCTCGATGGCAAACGCCTGCGCGACCGCCCCCTGCCAACTGATCAAATACTGCGCATCCGGCAGTGGCTCCCAGGCAGCCAGTTGGGCTCGCAAGGCGCCCAGCCGGTCTGCCTCGGGCAGCTCGGAAAGGTCGAATGCACGGTGACGGATCACTCCGCGCGAGATCAAAGTTAGCCCTCGCGCCTGCGCGCCCTGCGCACCGAGTTCCAGCCGGTCACAAAGAAGGCGGGGCAGACGGAGCGGGTCGAGCGAGGTCTTTGCTCGCGTCAGGAAACTTGGCGGCGGCTTGATGGGCATCAGGGGCGGCGAATCGATCCGACGGGCGAACTTCTTGGATCAGCCAGGGCGCGTAGGCCCCCGTCGGCAGAATCGAAAGAGTGTATTCGACCGCCATCGGCAGTCCGGGGGCCCACAACTGAACACGCAGCTCGTTGCTGGCATGGAAGTGCACGCTTTCGTCAGTGGGAAACGGGATGCCCGTTGCTGCGATTGCAGCAGTGGCWTCTACAAATGGAGCCGTTCTTCTCAGTCGGTCGAAAAGATTCCATTGATCTGCGGATACTTTGGGCCAAAGCGCTCGAAGCAAATCCAATGGTGCTGTATTTGGATTGAACGAATCATTTCTCATAACGTTCGTCCATGAAACCATCCGCTGGCGCAACTGTGGATTTGCCGCCCAAACTGGCATCAGCGCAGTTTCATCGGTGGAAAGTATCCAGTCGTTGCGCGGCGGCGCCAGGCCGGCGGCCGCATAGTCAGGCGCCTCGGCACCGTTGAGCCGCTTCAGGGAGTCGGTGTCGGTGTAGTCCAGCAAGATGTCGATCATGGCGCTCGCCTGATCCAGGGAGGCCCCGGCGCCGATCAATGCGGCAAGCCAACGTTCGCGCTGCGGCACGTTCAAGGACAGCAGCCCGCGAGCGTCCTGCACCCGGATCCAGGCGCCATTGCGCATTTCGTAGCTCCGATTGTCCAGCGCAAGTGGCTGCTCATCGGCGAATCCAGAGGACGCCAGGCCGAAGGGCCGCGTGCTCAACCAGAACAAGGCCCGAGCCTTTGCGCTTTCTACCAGCAGCCGTCCCTGTGCCAGGTTCTGCATCGAGGTTGCCTGCTGTCGCAACGCGTCCACGCGCAAAGCGAAACGCGTGGCGACGAAAGCCACCAGTGCCAGCGAGGCGATGACGAAGATGAGGACGTAGCCGCCCTCACGTTGAGAGACTCTTGAAGACTTCATCAAGGGAGCTTGGAGAGTTCGATCCGCTTGCCCAGCCGCTCGGAGGATGCCTGCAGAGCTGCGACAAAGAGCACTGCTTCAGCGTCGCCATGAACTGCAATGGCTCGGGGTATCAGCTGAGCATTCGGCACCTTGAGCGGCCATTCACTCAGCCACGCTCCGCTCTGGTCCAAATAACTAAAGTGGCCTGCATTACCTTTCCAGCGCGCCAGCACGGCCGTTTGCACACGCTTCTCAACTGGGCCCACGTCCATCGTGAGTTCCGTCTGGTCCGTGGATTGGCTATAGGTCATCGACAGCGTCACCGGCATAGGCCCAGCCGGTTCGACCATCGGCAGCAGACTGCTGATGCCCTGAACCTTGCGCGGGCCGCCCAGCACTTCATCCGCAGTGCCAGGCTCGCCGGCTCGCAAGCCTTCCAGGGACTGCTGCAGCCATAGCACGTGCAGCCGCTCGAGYCGTGGCTGCAACTGACCGGTGCCGAGGCGCCGCTCCAACTGCCCGAGCTGAAACAGGCCCTCGGCCATCAGCGTCGCCACCATCGCGGCGATGACCAGGGTGACCAGCGTCTCCAGGAGCGTCAATCCATGCTGGTGACGGCCGGCGCTCATGGCGGCTCCTCGCCGCGCCGCCTGGGCTGCACGTTCAGCGCATTCAGCCCAGGCTGCTCAAGGCTGAATTCCACGTGCGTGCCGGTCGACTCCTCGGTGCTCACGACGTCCAGCCGGTACAGGCCCACTTCCCAAACCGGGCTCTGGCTTCCACCAAAGGGCAGGCTGTGGCGCAGTGGCTCTATCAGTTCCGAACTCCAGCGCACGAGCACGGCGCCAACGCGCCTCTCCCCTTTAGGTTCGACAAATGGATTGATATTGGTGACCAGTCCCACCGTTGTCAGCTGCAAAGCTGCGCGGGCCTGCGCATCTTCAATGCGCCGGACGTCGGTCAGGTTCTGGCCGATCCAGGCGAACAAGGCCAGCCCGGCGCTGGCCAGGATGACCAACGCGATGATCGCCTCCAGCAGGCCGAAGCCGCGTTCATGCGGTTTCATACCCGACGGTTTCAGCCCTGCACGTCGCCAGTGACGGCCATGACGCGCCACACCACCGGCGGTGCGCCACGTTTGCCGAACCGAATCTCTCCAGCGCTCGCAGCGCCCGTCGGACCGTAGCGCAGCGGCGCTGAAAGCTCGATGACCACATCTGTCGGAATATCCGGTACGAGTTCTCTCACAGACGACGCGTCCAGATTCAAGGCGCGCCCCTCATGAAAGGCCCGCAGAGGCAGATTCAAGAGTTGTGCGCGCAGATCGTCCTGCCAGGCGCGCTGGCGCGCCGCCTCCAACCACCTCACCCCCGATGGCACGACGAGCCCAGCAGCCAGGGCGATCAGCACAAGGACGACGAGCATCTCCAGCAAGGTGAAGCCGCGAAACGTGCGCACCTTGCTGGGGTGGAGACAAGTGCTCACTGAGCAGCCGGAAGAACACCCACGTCAGCCGCGTCGCCCGTGCCGCCGCGCTTGCTGTCGGCTCCCAGGGAGAACAACGCAAACGGCTGACCGTCAGCGCCGGGCACAGCATATTGATAGGGTTGGCCCCAGGGGTCTTCGGGAAGCGCGCCGTCCAGATACGGCCCGCGCCAACGGCTGGCCAAAGCCGGCTCCGGGGGGGGCTTTGTCAGCAGAGCAAGCCCCTCTTCAGGCAGCGGGTAGCGGCCGATGTCCAGGCGCAGGCTCTCTACGGCACCTCGAAGCATCTTGGCCTGCGTAATCGCCGCGGTGACCTTGGATTGATCGACCTTGCTGAACAGGCGAGGCCCGACGAGCCCGGCTAGCAGGCCAATGATCACGAGCACGACGAGCATCTCGAGCAAAGTGAACCCTGATGGGGCCGCCTTGCGGCTCCGCCCATGCTTGAACAATCTTGACATCTCAGAATCCGCGGGGACTAAAGCCGAGGGATTTTAGGTTGAGCGCATTTCCAACGAATTACCGCCGGCAAATAAAAAGGGCGCCCGAAGGCGCCCTTGACCAATGTCAATTGATCAGTTCGTACCCGGGCGCAGCAGCGGGTAGGACGACATGTCAGTCACCTTGCCGGTCGTCGGATCGTAGGTGTACGAGTTGTACACGCCCGAAATCTTGTTGTTCGGGGCAGCGATGATGAACTTCAGAGCGAGGCGGGTTTTGCCGGCGCTCAGCGTCGGGCAGACTTCCGAAGCGTTGATGAACAACTGCTTGCCAGCCATCAGCGTGAAGTCGGTGGTGCCGCCAGTGCACGTCACACCGTCTTCGGTGATTGCCGAAGCCACCACTGAAGCATCGATCGAGTGCTGGCTCGTCAACACGGCACGGTTACCGTTAGTAGTCGAGCCGTAAATCGACGCCAACGGCGCTTGCAGTTCCGTACCGTCGCGGTCGATGGTACCGATCGTGGCAGCAGCAATGTCGGCAGTGGTCGCAGCTGTTGCAGCGGTCACGTCAAGCAATGCAGTCACCGACTGGGTCGAAACTGCCGTAGTACCGGTCACGACGTAGCACAGGGCACGCGTTGTGTCAGCCTGGCCAGTCACGGGCAACGTGAACGATGCCGAAGTCTTGCCAGTATTGAGAGTCAGCGCGGTGGGAGCGGTAGCGCAGTCGTCAGTAGACGTACCCAACGTGCCAGCAGCGCCGAAATCGCCGGTGAACGTGGCCTTGGTAGTTGCCTGCACCAAATCCTCAAGCTGCACTTGCGTGCCAGCCGTGTTCAACACACCAGTCACGACACCGTAAGTGAAGGAACCGATACGAGCGGTCAGGATGTCAGCGGTCGCGGGAGTCGCACCGGTCGTGGTACCAGGGGTAAATTTCTTGAACGACTGCTCAACGGACGCCGTCGTGTTGTTGGTCGTCAGCGTGAACTTGATACCCGTCGCAAACTTCAACAGGTCGCCAAAATTCCTGTACAGCCACGTCGAGGTGGCGTTAGCGACTGCAGCGACGGCAGTCTCATACAACGAATACGTCGCGACGACGTTCGCAGCATTGCTGTTGGTCACATTGAGCGAGGGCAACGTGATCGTCAGAGCATCGCTTTGAGCATGGCCCGCGCCGGCTGCAGTCACCTGGTAGATCACATAACCGTCGCCAATTGCGCCGCCCTGGACGACAATGCTGTTTGCAAACGCAAGCGTGCCGTTGACTACGTTGCCACCCGCTGCAGCGGCTGCAAACTTGGCGCCGCCAAGGTCAACACGAATGTAGCGGTCTTGACCACCACTGACACCGAAGCCAAGCTTGGTCGTGATGGTTTGGCCGGCAGCGATAGCGACGCCGGGAGCCACCGAGCTGTAGTTCAACTCTTTGGCAAACGTACCGGTCGTCACGGCCGTGTCCAGGTTGACCGAGGCAAACGCTCCGCCGCCAACCAGCGCACCGATCGCCAGAGCGGTCGCCTTAAACACAAATTTTTTCATTCGGTGAACTCCACAAGGGTTATGGAAAGAGATCGATGATTCGCGAATCACACGCGTTTAGAAACACGCCGCGGCATTCTAGACCGCGTTTTTAAGCGTTTGTCAATGAAACAGCTCGGCTTCGGGAAAACACGTGAGAACCACACGGCCTGCAGCCGGTCAGCTTAGGCCGTACAGCAGCGGAGTCCATAGTAGTAGCGTCGCGCGAAAGGCTCCTCATGGACTTACGACTTTCGTTGCCAGTGAGAGACACTTCGTACGGGTCACACACTTTGTGCGCAAGCTTCACACCATTGACGCGTCAAAGCCGCGCCGCTCGACAACGTACTCTGATCCAAGGAGTACCGAAAGAAACCGTCGCACCTCCGCGTCCGAGGAGGGTGGATTTTCACCTTGCGCGACACCTTTTAACCATGCATGAACCGCCGCATGCCGGGGGCCATCGTCAAGCTTGGCAATCAACAGCCGCTTGACCGGAGTCGGCATCGTCGCGTCGGACTCGGACAACAGTTCTTCATAAAGCTTCTCGCCCGGCCGCAGACCGACATATGAGACAGGGATATCGCGCTCGCTATGTCCCGACATGCGGATCAGGTCCTTTGCGAGGTCCGCGATCCGCACGGGCGCTCCCATGTCGAGAACAAAAACCTGCCCTCCCTCGCCGAGCGCCGCAGCCTGAACGACCAGGCGCGCCGCCTCAGGTATCGTCATGAAATAGCGCGTGATGTCCGGATGCGTCACTGTCACCGGACCGCCTCTGGCGATCTGCTCCTTGAATTTCGGAATCACGCTGCCGCTGGAGCCCAGCACATTGCCGAAACGCACGGCCATGAAGCGGGTGGCGTGGCCCTGGGCCGCCATGTGGCTGATGACCAGCTCGGCCGCGCGCTTGGTGGCGCCCATCACATTGGTTGGATTGACAGCCTTGTCCGTACTGATCAGCACAAAGCGCTCGGTGCCACATTCGGCTGACGCCAGGCAGGCGTGATACGTGCCCATTACGTTGTTGCGCAGGCAGGCCGCGGCGTTGCCCACTTCCATCAACGGCACATGCTTATAGGCGGCTGCATGGAAGACCACTTGGGGCCGATGGGCGGCGAACGTGGCCCGCAAATGAAACAGATCCTTCACGTCGCCGATCAACCGCAGCAGTGGCAGATGCGGAAAGTGCTCGCTCAGCTCCTGCTCTATCTGATAAAGCGCGAACTCGCTGAGCTCGTAGAGCACCAATTGGCGCGGCCGATAGCGCGCGATCTGCCGGCAGAGCTCACTACCGATGCTGCCGCCGGCGCCCGTGACCAATACCACCTTGCCACTCAGTGCCTCGCTGATGCCACCCTCGTCGAGTTGCACCGGTTCGCGGCCCAGCAAGTCCTCGGGCTCGATATCGCGCACCTCATTGACGCGACGACCAGCCATCAGCTCCGAGCTGCTGGGCACGGTCAACACCGGCAGACCGGTGGCACCCGCGACGTCAAGGGCCCGGCGCCGTTGCTCAACGGAGGCTGCCGGCATGGCCACGATGATGTGGGTTACGCTATGCACGCTGGCGAATCGCCGCGCGTCGCTCAGGTCGCCCAGCACGGCTAACCCAGCCACGCGCCCGCCCAGTTTGGCGGGATCATCGTCCAGGAAGCCCACGACCACCCAACCCTGGCTGTGCTGGATGCCCGCCACCAACAGCCGGCCCGCGTCGCCCGCACCCATCACCAGGGCCCGGCGCCGCTCCTGGGCGCTGCCACTGATGCGGCTGCGCATGTGCTCGTAGAGCATGCGGTAGCCCATGCGCATCATGGCCAGCAGCATCAGCGTGAACAGCGGATGCAGGGCCAGTACGGCCCGAGGGACAGCATGCAAATGGGCCATCAGCACGGCCGCGGCGCCGATCAGGCCCGCCAGCGTGCAGGCCAAGGCCAGACGCTGGACCTCGCCGAAGCCGGAGAAGCGCCACATGCCCTTGGGCACGCGCAACAGGTACAGCACAGCCGCATAGATGGCCAGCAGCCCCAGCAGCACCCAACCGTCGTAGTCGGGGCGTGCCGAGAACCAGCGCTCGAAACCGAGGCGGAACAGATAGGTGGCCTGCCAGGCGATGGCGACGACAACGACGTCGAGCAGCAGGGCCAACGCTTCGCGGCGCGGCCGCAGGCGCGTGAGCAGGGTGTCGAGAAACTGCCAGTTCATTGGGAAGCGATTGTCAGCCGCGCACGACGCGAGCCAGCGTTGCAAATATCAGCCGCAGGTCGGTGGCCAGGCTGGCGCGAGCCGCATAGTCGGCAGAGAGCCTGAGCTTGGCCGGCATGACGACCTCGCGATACTCCCTTTCGGGGTCGCTTGCCGCTGCCAGCAACTCGGCTTCGTGGCTGAAGGCGAGCGACGCCGGGTCGGTGATGCCGGGGCGCACGGCCAGCACGCGTTCACGCAAGTCCGCTGGATAGAGCTCGACATAGCGTGGCAACTCCGGCCGCGGGCCGACGAGGCTCATCGCGCCGCACAACACGTCCCAGAGCTGGGGCAGTTCGTCGAGCTTGGTCTGGCGCAGGACCTGCCCCGAGCGGGTGATGCGCGAGTCGGCGCCCACCGTGATGGCCGCGCCGGGCTCGACGCGCATGGTGCGGAACTTGTGGATGGTGAAGGGCACGCCGAAGCGCCCGACGCGGGTCTGGCGGAACAACGCCGGGCCGGGCGAGTCGAGCTTGACCCAGACGGCCGCCAGGAGCAGCAGCGGCGCGAGGATCAGCAGCCCCAGCGCGGACGCGGCAATGTCGAACAAGCGTTTGCTCAAGCCCGTACTCAGAGCAGCAATGCGCGCACCGCGGCGATGACGCGCTCGACGTCCGCGTCGCTCATCGCCGTGTAAAGCGGCAGGCTGATCGTGCGCTCGAAGGCCTTCTGCGACTGCGGGAATTGTTCGGGCGTCAGACCGTAGCGATCGCGCCAGTAGGGATGCAGGTGCAGGGGCACGTAGTGCACGCTGCAACCGATGCCGGCAGCGTACATGCCCTCGATGAAGGCATCGCGTGTGATGCCGGCTTCGTCGGCCAGGCGAACGACGTAGAGATGCCAGGAGTGCGTGTCGCCCTCCGGCGCATCGGGCGGCAGGATCAGCGGCAGATCGGCAAAGGCCTCGTGATAGCGCATCGCGATCTGCTGGCGGCGCAGCTGGAAGGCCGGCAGGCGCTTCAACTGGTGCAGGCCCAGGGCCGCGGCGATGTCGGTCAGGTTGTACTTGAAGCCGGGCGCGACGATCTCGTAGTACCAGCTCGGCACCTTGGCCGTGAAGCGGTCGAAGGCGTCGCGGCTCATGCCGTGCAGGCGCATCACGCGGGCGCGCTTGGCCAGTTCGGCGTTGCGCGTGACCAGCATGCCGCCCTCGCCGGTCGTCATCGTCTTGTTGGCATAGAAGCTGAACACGGTGGCGTCGCTGCCCAGCGTGCCGATCAGCTCCTTCTCCAACGTCGTCGGCAGCGCGTGGGCGGCGTCTTCGATGACGCGCAGGCCGTGGCGGCGGGCGATGTCGAGGATGGACAGCATGTCCACGGCCAGGCCGGCGTAGTGCACCGGCAGGATGGCTTTGGTTTTCGGGGTGATCGCTGCCTCGATGGCCGCGATGTCGATGTTCAAGGTCGCCGGGTCGATGTCGACCAGCTTCACGTCGGCACCGAGGTAGCGCACGACCTCGGCGGTGGCCGTGAAGGTGTGGGTCGTCGTGATGACCTCGTCGCCGGGGCCCAGGCCAATGGCTTCCAGCGCCAGGTGCAGGCCAGCGGTGGCCGAGTTCACCGCGATGCACTCGATCTGCGGGTCACCGAGGAAGTCGGCAAAGGCCTGCTCGAAGCGCTTGGCCTTGGGGCCGGTCGTGATCCAGCCGGATTTCAGCGTGTCGACGACTTCGGCGATCTCGTCGTCGCCCAGGTCGGGCAAGGCAAAGGGAAGGAAGGGCTGGGCACTCATGAAGGGATTTTCGACGATCAGGTTTTGGCGATCAGCACCAGCCGGTGGGTACGCAGCCAGGGGATGAGGTTGAGCAGGCCATAGGCCGCGGGCAGCGCCCGGGCCAGCGGTGGCGCCAGCGTCACGCGCCGGGCCGTGAAAGCGCCTTGCGGGAAGAGCTGTCGCACGCGCGCCAGCGGCACGCCGCGGACGTCGGGGTTGCGCGGATTGTTGACGGTGAAGTCGTACCAGACGACGGCGCCACCCGGTTTGAGCCAGCGCCACAGCGCGTCGGCCACGTGCTGCTGCAAGGCGTCGTCGAGGATGGACGAGAAGACCGTGGATTGCAGCACCAGGTCCTGGCTGGCCGGTGCGACGTCGGCTTCTGAAGCATCGCCTGGGAGCAGGCGCACGCTTTCGGGTAGGGCAGTGCGCGCGGCGGCCAGGCGCTCGGGCAGCAGTTCGATGCCGGTCAGGTGCGCGGGCAGCAGCCCCAGGCGCAGCAGGTCCAGCAGATTGCCACCGGCACCGCAGCCCACTTCGGTCGCCTGCCAGTCGGCCGGGCGCCCGGGATGTCGGGCAAGCAAGGTCAGCAGCACGCGCTGACGCTCCTGCCACGTCCGCCAGACCCCGGGCCGCAACAGGCAGTGGCGATCGGTGCCCTCTGCGCGGGCCTTGCGGCGGGCGTAGCGCTGCGCGATCTGGTCGAGCTCGCTCACGACAAGGCCTCGATGAAGCGGGCGGCGAGAACCGGATAGGCGTGATGGGCCATGGCGAAGGCGCGGCCACGCTCGCCCATCTCGGCGCGCTGCTCGGGCGTCAGCGCCGCCAGCTTCAGCAGGCCCTGGGCCACGGCGTCGGCGTCTTCAGGTGCGACCGTCAATCCGGCGCCGGCCTCGGCGACCGGGTCGTTGCCCGCCTCGACCGAATGCAGCACGGCACGACCGGCCATCAGGTAGTCGATGAGTTTGTTGGGCGCGATGCCGAAGCGGTAGATGGGCGTGCGCTGCCAGCCGATGTAGGCGATGTCGAAGTGGCTCAGCAGCGTCGGGATCTGGGCTTTGGGAATGGGAGCGAAAAAGCGCACTTGCTTCAGCCCCTCGGCGTCGGCACGCCCGGCCAGGCGTGTCGCCTCGTGCCCGCTGCCCACCAGCACGAAGCTGATCGGCCGATCGCGCAGCTTGGCGGCTGCATCGAGCAGCACGTCGAGCGCATTGGGCAGGCCCATGGAGCCGGCATAGCCGACGATGACGCGACCGGCCGCGCGCTCCGCGTCGAGATGCGCCGCCAGCGTCGCACCGAGTGGCGCCGATTCACCCTGCCATTCCTCTGGCGCAAAGCCATTGGGCACGATGCGCAGCTTGTTCAGATCCAGGCCCTTTGAAGCCATGTGCTCGTGCACGCAGGGCAGCATGGAGACGACGACATTGGCATCTCGATACGCATCCACTTCCGCCTTGCCGCACATCAGCGCGAAAGGGTGACGCGGCGACATGCCGGACAGCTCGATCAGCGACAGCGGCCAGAGATCGTGCACCTCGTAGACCAGCTTGGCCTTGGCCAGTCGTGCCAGCTTCCTGGCGACCCAGACATCCATGGGATAGGTGCTCGACGCGATCACGGCATCAGGCCGGAACTCGCGCGTCAGCCGCCAGGCGTCGGCGCGCAGCTGGCGCAGGAAGGACAGGATGTTGCGCAAGCGGCCCACGCCGTTGCCCTGGTAGCTGGGCACCGGCAGCCAGCGGTAGCGGATGCCGTCGATGATCTCCTCGACCGGTTGGCCGGGCACCTCGGGCTGTACGGCGCGCACATGGGAGTAGCTGGCCGCGACGATGGTGACCTCGTGACCCGCCCTGACCCATTCGCGGGCCAGGTAGTAGGGCCGGAACTCCATGCCGTGGGCAGGCGAGCCGGCGTAGTGGTTGACCAGAAGGATCCTCATGCCGGCGTGAGCTCCTTGAGCCGGGTCAGGAAGCGCTGCACGTGGGGCTCGAAGAGGCCGTTGGCGGCGACCCAGTTGCGATTGGCGATGGCGAGCTTGGTCGTGTCCAGCGTTGCCATGCGCGCCGGCAGGTCGTCCAGCGAGCCGACGATGAGGCCACGCGCCGAGTCGCCAATCAACTCACGATTGGCAGGCAGTTCGGACAGCAGCGGCACACAGCCATGCGCCATCGCTTCCAGCACCGAAACCGACACGGAATCGCTCTCGGGCAGGCTCAGGAACCAGGTCGAACGGGCGTAGTAGGAGGCCTGGGCGGCGGCATCCAGCCGGCCGACGAAGGTGATCTGCTCATGCAAGCCACGAGCAGCCGTTTCATCTTCAAGCGACTGACGTAACGAGCCATCGTTCGCAATGACCAAGCGCGCTTCAGGGTTCTGACGCGCGATGCGCAGGAACGCGTCAATGACGAGTTGCGGCCGGTAGATCGGCTCCAGGCCGCGGTTCGCGAAGCACAGCCAAGGCTGCTTCTTCGCGTTCTGCTTGGGCATGGCTTCAAGGCCGAATGGGAAGGTCATGACCTCCCCCGCACCCAGCTCGCGCATGCGCTCGGCCATGTGGACCGAGTCCGACGTGGTCAGGGTGCAATTGCGCAGCACCTTCTTCGTCATCCAGCGCCAGGCGCCACCGCGCTGCGGCGTCACGAGGATGTCGCTGCCCCAGGCCGAGCCGGCGATCTGGGCGCGCAGCCGCCAACCCATGCGGGCCGCCCAGGCCAGCGTGCCATGGGAGGTCAGGTAGTGGGCGTGAATCCAGTCCGGATCGGTGTCGGCCAGCCAGGCGCCGACCTTGGGCAGCATCTTGATCAGGGCGACATTGCCGCCGCCATGGTCGGGAGCCGTGTTCAGCGCCAGCCGGCGTGCGTCGGGAAGCAGATGATGGAACTCGGGCAGGAAGCCGCGCGACGAGATCGCGTGCAGTTGCACACGCGGATTGAGCGCGCGGGCCCACTTCAGCAGGTGGGGGCTTTCTCCATCACCGATCAGGACGAGCTTGATACCGCCACTCAGCATGGCTTGGCCCAGGCTTCGTAGGCTTCACGCAGCTCGGGATGGCGCGCCAGCAAGGCTGCATCGCGCTCGCGTGTGTCGCCCACCTGCCGGGCGGGCTGGCCGGCCATGATGGCGAAGTCGGGTGCGGCGCCGCGCAGCTGCGAATAAGCGCACAGGATGGCACCCTTGCCGAGCGTGCTACCGGGTTCGATGAGGCTGTGCGGGCCAACAAAGCTGAAGGCGCCCAGGCGGATCGCCCCCTTGCGGTAGCCCGGCAGCTCGCCGCCCAGCACCGCGCTGCGACGGCCGTTCACGCGCAGGGCGTTGTGGGTGCTGTGGGTCACGATGGAACAGAAGTTCGTGATCTGCACGCCCTCTTCGATGACCAGGCCCGCGCTCGCGTCGATGAAGTTGAACTGGCCGATGAAGACATGGTCGGCCAGTTGCAGGCCTGCTTCGCCCTCGATGCAGGTGCTGGGCGCGATGCGCGAATGCGGCGCGCCGGCCTCGCCGAAGAGCATGCGAAAGCCGAGCAGCCTCAGCAAGCGGCGGCGCAGGCGGTTAAGGAAGACGCGCATCATTCCCAGGTCCAGAGTGCCCAGAAGAAGTAGCCGAAGTAGAGCAGCATCGCCGCGGACACGCCCCAGCCAGCACCGGCCAGGCCACCCAGGTAGATGCCGGCCGCCAGCCCGCCGATGAACATCGCCTGCCCGACCAGCGCCAGCTTCAGCGCCCAGGCCTGTGCACCCCAGGCCATGGTGACGACGGACAGCGGCGACGCGATGAAGTGCAGCGCGACATAGGGTGCCAGCGAGCGGGCCAGCTCGCCGGCGCCGCGCCATTCGGGGCCGAAGACGGTGGCGAACAGCCATGGCCCGAAGGCCAGCAGCGCGAGCATCAGCGGCAGCGCGATGGCCGTCAGCAGCAGCAGCTTCTTGCGCACCAGGGCGCGGGCTTCGCTGCGGCTTTCGGTCTGCGTGAGGCGGGGGTAGAGGGCCTGCGACAGCGAGCCACCGACGAGGCTGGCCGGCGCCTTCAGATAGCGCAGTGCCAGCGCCCAGGCGCCAGCCTCGGGCGAACCCAGCCAGGCGGTCAGCAGCGCGATGGCCAGGGTGTCCTGCAGCGCGCCGGCAAAGGCGTGCGGCGTGTTCAGCAGCGGGAAATCGCGATGCTTCTCGGCCATGGCGCGCAGCGGCTGCGGTGCCAGCAGGCCACGCCAACCGCGCAGGGGGGCCGGCTGCGCCTGCAGGGCTGCGGCAGCAGCCGTGGCCAATGTGGCGCCGCCGATCAGCCCCCAGGGCCCCGCCTGCAACAGGCCGAAGCCAACCTGTGCAATGGCGCCGCCGCCCCACTGCACGACACGGCCCCAGGCCAGCACGCCAAACCGGCCGGCTCGAGCCGCCCATTGCGCCAGCGCCTGGCTGGCCGCGGCCGCCAGCACGGCCGGCGGCAACGCGGCGGCAACGGGAAGATCCGCCCAGATCATCCAGGCCCCGCCGACGACGATGGCCATGGCTGTCATCGCCAGCAGCATGCGCAGGCACAACGCCAGCAGCGCCGCGGCGCCCTCCTCGCCCGTCTCGAGCGCCAGCGCGAACTCGTAGCGCGCACAACCGACAACGGCCAGATTGCTGGCTACCGTCCACACCAGAGAGAACTGGCCGTACTCGGCCGGCGTGTACAGCCGGGCGATCCAGGGGCCCAGCAAAAGCGGCACGGCCTGGGCCAGCGCGCTGCCGGCAAGCAAGGTGAGAGTGGCCCGCGTCAGGCTGTGGGAGGTCATCAAGGCGCGAGATTCTAGAATCGCTGGTTCGACTGAAGGCCCGCAATGACCACAACGACTCCGACTCCTGTTTCGACCGCTCAGGCCGATGACAACCAATTGATCGCCGAGCGCCGCAGCAAACTGGCCGCACTGCGGGCCACCACGGCGGTGCCTTTCCCCAACGACTTCAAGCCCCAGCACCGCGCCCAGCCCCTGCAGGCCCAGTACGGCGAGGTGCCCAACGAGGAGCTGGAACCGCAAGCCGTCAAGGTCAGCGTGGCCGGCCGAATGATGCTCAAGCGCATGATGGGCAAGGCGAGCTTTTGCACGCTGCAGGACGCCACTGGCCGCATCCAGCTGCGCGTGACCATCGACAACGTTGGCCCCGAGGTCTACGACGCCTTCAAGCACTGGGACCTGGGCGACATCATCGGTGGCGAAGGCACGTTGATGAGGACCAAGACCGGCGAGCTGTCCGTCGCAGTGACGACGCTGCGCTTGCTGACCAAGAGCCTGCGCCCGCTGCCGGACAAGTTCCACGGCATGACTGACCAGGAGCAGAAGTACCGCCAGCGCTATGTCGACCTGATCACGGACGAAGACGCCCGCAAGCGCTTCACGGCGCGCTCCAAGGCGGTGTCGGCCATCCGCAGCTTCATGGTGGACCACGGCTTCCTGGAGGTCGAGACGCCCATGCTGCATCCGATCCCGGGCGGCGCCAACGCCAAACCCTTCAAGACCCACCACAACGCGCTGGACCAGGAGATGTTCCTGCGCATCGCGCCTGAGCTCTATCTGAAGCGCCTGGTCGTGGGCGGCTTCGAGCGCGTGTTCGAGATCAACCGCAACTTCCGCAATGAAGGCATCTCGGTCCGGCACAACCCCGAGTTCACGATGATGGAGTTCTATGCGGCCTACTGGACGCATCATGACCAGATGGACTTCACGGAAGCCGTGCTGCGCCACGCGGCGATTGCCGCAACCGGCAGCGCCGCGCTGACCTATGCCGGCAAGCCGGTGGCGCTGGACAAGCCGTTTGCGCGCGTGTCGGTGCGCGACTCGCTGATCCAGTTCGCCGGCCTCACCGAAGCCGAGGCCGATGACGCCGACGTGCTGCGCGCCAAGGTCAAGGCTGCCGGCGAAGAAGCGCCCGCCCGTTGGGGCCTGGCCGAGCTGCAGTTCGGCTTGTTCGAGGCCGTCGTCGAAGAGAAGCTCTGGGAGCCCACCTTCATCATCGACTACCCCGTCGAGGTCTCGCCGCTGGCCCGTGCGTCGGATGCCAATCCCAAGATCACTGAGCGCTTCGAGCTCTTCATCACCGGCCGCGAGTACGCCAACGGCTTCTCCGAGCTGAACGACGCCGAGGACCAGGCCGCGCGCTTCCACGCCCAGGTCGCCAACAAGGATGCCGGCGACGAAGAGGCGATGTTCTTCGACGCCGACTTCATCCGCGCGCTGGAATACGGCATGCCTCCGACCGGCGGCTGCGGCATCGGCATCGACCGGCTGATGATGTTGATCACGGACTCGCCGTCAATCCGCGATGTGATCCTGTTCCCGGCGCTGCGCCGGGAAGGCGGAAACTAGGCTGCCGAGGCGGGCGCTTTGCCCGCGATGCATTCGCTGTCGATGAGCTGCGACAGCTGCGCGAAGGCGTCATGCGGCATTTGTTGCGGGGTCTGGTCAAGGGAACTTTGAAGCAGGCGCAAAGCAAAAAGGGAACGTTTTCAACACGTTCCCTTTTTATCTCCAGTCAGTGCCTTGATGCCCTAACTGTCTGGCATTGCCCTCTCGGGTCGCCTTTCGTCGGTTTGAAACCGCTTTGTTTCAGCGTTCGCTCAACGGCTGGCCAGGGCGGAGGCACGGCGCACGACAGGAGCCGGGAAATCACCCAGTTCGCGGGCGGCGTTTTCACCATGGTCGGCTGCCTGGGCGGCGGCGATCTTCTCGTCGGCGCGCACTTCGCTCGGCTTGACGGTCAGCACGGCCTGGCGGGGAAGCTTGACAGTGGCAACCGCGGCAGCCTTGGCCGCGCCCGGGGTCGTCACTTCGATGCCCTTTTCGCCCTGGATGGCGGCCAGTTCACCGCTGTTGCGGGCCGCAACCAGATCGGCAACGACTTGGTCGCGGGTCAACGGGGTGGTTTGGGCGGAGGCGGCGCCTGCGGCGATCAACAGGGTGGCGGCGATGAGGGTGGACAGCTTGCTCATGACGGGCTCCTTCAGTGTCTGGCAGGAACTTCCTGCTTTCTAGGTCACTCGGACATCGCGACCGCGGTGTCCATGGGCCGAACTGTAGGGAGCTGATCTCAGTAGAAATACTAGGCTGACGGGAACTGACTATTCATTCAACACAAACAGTCACCCCTAGTTTGTCATCGCTTCGCCAAAACTCATCAACGGTGCTCGAAGTTCGGCGTGCGCTTGGCCAGGAAGGCTTCCATGCCTTCGTGCTGGTCATGGCTGCCGAACAACGCGTGGAAGTAGCGACGCTCGACGGCCACGCCGTCGGTGAGCGGCGCCTGATAGGCGAGGTTGACGAGTTCCTTGATCAGCATGACCGAGGGGCCGCTGAAGCCATTGATGGTTTCAGCGGCGGCCAGGGCTTCTTCGAGCAGCTTGTCAGCCGGCACGACGCGCGACACCAGGCCTGCGCTCTCGGCTTCTGCGGCGCCCATCATGCGGGCGGTCAACAGCATGTCCATGGCCTTGCTCTTGCCCACCGCGCGCGGCAGGCGCTGGGTGCCGCCCGCGCCGGGGACGATGCCAAGCTTGATCTCGGGTTGGCCGAACTTGGCTGTGTCGGCCACGATGATGAAGTCGCACATCATCGCCAGCTCACAGCCGCCGCCGAGCGCAAAGCCGCCTACCGCAGCGATGACGGGTTTGCGCACCTGCAGGATGGTCTCCCAGTTCTTGGAGATCAAACCGCTCTTGAAAGCCGTGGCGAAGGTGTGGGGCAGCATGGTCGGAATGTCGGCGCCGGCCGCGAAGGCGCGCTCCGATCCGGTCAGCACGATGCAGCCGATGCCGTCATCGGCGTCAAAGGCGAGCAGGGCGGCGCCCATTTCGTCCATCAGCTGGTCGTTCAGCGCGTTCAGCGCCTTGGGGCGGTTCAGCGTGATCAGTCCGGTCTTGCGCGGGCCGTCGCCATGGACGGCGGTGAGGATGCATTCGTAGGTCATTGGCTGAGTTTCCTGGGCGTGTCGTTGATTGATTCTGGCGCGGCTTGCAGCGGCGCGCTCTTGAGCATGAGATCGATATAGGTGTCGGCGTCCTGTCGGATGACCAGGCGCACGGGCAGGTATTGCAGGGAGGGCGCGAGCCAGACCTCGGCGACCAGATCATCACCGCTGGCAGCTTGGCGGGGCTTGAAATGCCACGCTGCCAGCGGCCCCATCGGCGTGTCAAGCATCTCTTCGCCCAGCACTTCATAGGCCCAGTCGTAAGGCCGGCTGGGTAGCAGGAGGCGGAACTGCACGACATGTCCCGCCCGCAGCGGCTCGCGAGCGGTCAGAAAGAGCCACGTCAGGTGCACGAACTGGCTGACCGCGTCCTGGGCACCACGCGGTGCCGCCCCACTCAGCCCGGTCGCGGTCTGCACCTCCCCGCCAAGAAAGACGAGGTTGAAGCGCCGGGGTTCGCCGAAGATGCGCTTGGTTTCCTCGTCATAGCGCTGCGGTGCGATGCCGTCGGGCGTCAGCTGGCCCTGGCTGCTCATGCGCCGTGTGATCAGCGGCGCGAAGCTGGGGCCGATACCGACGTCGAGATGAATCTGGTAGTCCCTGCCTTTGCGCAGCCATTCGACCTGCGCCTGGCCGCTGACGGGGCCGCGGTAGTTACCGGTCAATACATAGCTCAGCCGCGTGGACAGCGGCCACTCAGGGCCCGGCTCGCTGTCGAAGGGGGCCGAGGCTGCACTCGCGACTGGCGCCATCGTCTCGACTGGCACGGAAGCCGCGGCGGTGACGGGCTCGACCACAGACTCGGGTGCCGAGGCTGGCGGGGGGAGCAGCTCGGCGACCGACGCAGCTTGAGATGCCGGCTGGACCCGGGCGCCGGCAAGGTCGGGCCTGGCAGACCGCTTCGGGGCCGATGCGGGTGGAATGGAACGCACGGTCACCGGAGCCGTTGGTTTCATCTCCTGCACGAATTCGACCTTCATGCGCGGTGGCGTTGGGGGAGAGCCCTCGCTCATCCAGCCTTCGTGGATGCGCAGCACCTCGCGTCCGCCCAGCATGTGCAGCACCAGCACCGCCAGCACCAGCAGGACCGGTGGCCGTGCCGCCTTCATATCTGACTCAGGCGCCGAGCCAATGCCGGCGTGCGGCATGCGCGCCGTCGGCCAGGTTCAGCGCGACGGCGGCCGGCCGTGCAGGCGGCAGTTCGACAGCCAGTTCAAGCAACCGCTGGTCACGGCCGACAAGCAGTCTCAGCCGCGTATCGCCCGGCGCCAGCAAAGCCGGTATGTCGTCCAGCCGGCGCGGCCGCCAGCCATTGCAGCCGAGGATCTCGTCGCGCGCATTGAGGCCGCCGGTCTCCGCCGCCCCGCCCGCCAGCACATGGGTGATTGCAATACCCGTCAATGCGCTCTCGCGCACGCGCAGCCCCAGGCGCTGAGCAACGCTTTGGCGGCCATCATCACGCCAAGCCACGCCATGAGCATCGAGCAGCTCACGCAGCGGCAACTCGCCGGTGCCGTGCACCCAGCTGTGCACTTGCGCGGCCAGGTCTTCGCCCCCCAGAGCCGTGACGGCAGCCAGGATGTCCACCTCACTGACCGGGCCGCCGGCGCTGGCCGTCCACAGTCGCGTCATCAGCGCATCCAGGCTGGATTTTTGATCCCGCAGGCTCAGGTCCAGGCAGAGCGCGACAAGGGCGCCCTGGCCGTAGTAGTTGCTCGCGGCGTTGACGCTGTTCTCGTCGGGCCGGTAGTACTTGGTCCAGGCCTCGAAGCTGGCTTGGGCCAGCGGCTGCACGCGCCGGCCCGGCGAGGCCAGCACGCTGTTGACGCTGGCAGCGAGCAGTTTCAGATACCGCGGCGCATCGACCAGGCCGGCGCGGCACAGCATCAGTTCGTCGTAGTAGCTGGTGAACCCCTCGAAGAACCACAGCAGCTCGGTGTAGTTCTCGCGCTGGTAGTCGAAGGTCGCGAACTCCGCAGGGCGCAGCCGCTTGACGTTCCAAGCATGGAAGTACTCGTGGCTGAACAGGCCGAGCAGACGCACATAGTTGTCGCTGGGTGCAGCGCTTTCAGCGGCTGTCGGCAGTTCACGCCGTGCACAGATCAGCGCCGTGCTGGCACGGTGCTCCAGGCCGCCATGGCCGTCATCCACGGCCGAGAGCAGGAAGCTGTAATGCTCGAAAGGTGCACCACCCCAGAACGCGATGTGGGCCTCGCAGATGCGCCGCACATCGGCCAGCAGGCGCTCGCCGTCAAAGCTCGGCCAGGCGCCGGCCACGACGATGCGATGCGGCACGCCGGCGGCGATGAACTCGCCCTGCCAGTGCGGGCCGATCTCGAAAGGGTGGTCTAGCAGTTCGTCGTAGTCGGCGGCCTCCCAGCTTCCCTCGGCAGCGCTCATCCCGGTTGCGACACGCCAGCCCTCGGGCAGTTGCCCCAATGTCACGCGATGCGGCTCGCTCTCGCGGCCATGGGCGCGCAGGCATAGGCTGCTGGCGTTGAAAAAAGCGCGCCGGCTGTCCAGCCAGGCAGTTCGCACCGAGGCGTCGAAGGCGTAGACGTCATAGCTCAGGGCCAATGCCTTGGCTCGCGGCTGGCCGCTGCAGCGCACGCGCCAACTGGCCTTGTCGAGTTGCTCGACGACCAGTTCGTTGCCGCCCTGACGGGCCGTCATCCCGCTCAGATGCTTGGCGAACTCGCGCACGAGGTAGCTGCCAGGGATCCACACCGGCAGGCTGAAGAACTGCTCAGCCGCTGGGCTGGTAAGGGTCAGCGTGACGCGATAGCGATGGGCCGCAATGTCGGCCAGCTCAATCTTGTAGCTTGGTCCCCGCATCAGCTACCCGCGGCGGCGAGAAAGCAGCTCAGCGCTGCGACGGCGGTGAGCCGAAAGCGCAAGGTCAGCCAGTCCGCCGCGCCGAGCTGCGGGTACACGCGGCGGTCGACGAGATAACAGGCGATCAGCACACCGCCATGCAGAGCCAGGCCCGCATAGGCCGGCATTACCACACCCAGCCAGCCCAGCAGCACGGCGCTGATGCCCCAGACCAGGGGCTGACGCCCAGGCAGGCCACGTGCAAAGGACAGGCCCCAGTGGATGCCGCCGAGAAAGGCAATGACCAACCCGGCATACGCTGACATCCCGACGCTCACAAACGTGTGCTGATCGAGGTCACGGTCGCCGATCAGCCAGATCAGGGCGCATCCGAGCATGAAGGGAACGAGGCCGGCGTAGCCCAACCGATGCGCGAGCTCGCGGCGATCCACGCTCATCGGATTCAGGATTTGCTGGCCGGCGCGGCCAGGGCTTGCAGGCGCTTCTCCAACTCCACCGGACCGACGGCACCAGGGATGCGATTGCCGTCCTCCAGCAGGATGGCGGGCGTACCGTTCACATGGATCTTGCGCGACAGCGCGAGGTTGCGCTCGATGGCGGCGTCGTCGCAGGAAGCCGGTGCCTTGGCCGGCTGCTCGCCCTTGAGCATCCAGCCGAGCCAGGCATTGGCGTTGTCCTTGGCGCACCAGATCGCACGCGTCTTCTCGGGAGAGTCGCCGCCAAGGATGGGGATGAGGAAGGTATAGACCGTCACGTCCTTGAGCTCCTGCAGGCCCTTCTCGAAGCGCTTGCAGTAGCCGCAGTTGGGGTCGGCGAAGACGGCGATCCGGCGCTTGCCGCTGCCGTTCTTCCACACCAGCGCATCCTTGAATGGCAGGCTCGCGAAATCGATCCGGTTGAGCTGGGTGATGCGCTCCTCGGTCAGGTTCTTCTTGGCCTTCAGGTCGTAGAGCTCACCTTCGATGAGGAAGCTGCCGGTCGCGTCGGTATAGCGCACCTCATTGCCGATGCGGACCTCCCACAGCCCGGGCATGGGGGCCGGGCGGATCTCGTCGACCTTGGGCGCGTTGGGCATGCGCTCGGCAAGGGCCTTGCGGATGACGGCGTCGTTGGCCAGCGCGGGAAGGCTGATGGCAACAAGCAGGCCGGCCAGGAGTCGAAGGAACGTAGAGGACACGATGGGAGAGCCGGTTGGGGTTCAGAGCCCGAGGGCGCGCTGGGTCAGCCAGCGCTTGACGGGGGTGAGTTGGTTGAGCGCATCCAAGCCGCGGTTGCGCAGGCTCTGGGCGGCGGGGGAAGAGTTGGCGAAGAGACGCTGCAGCACGTCGGTCAGCTCGCCCATCGCCAGCGTCGGCGCGAGGCGCTCGCGGGCATAGCGGCGCAGCAGGCGTTCGTCGCCGAGGGGGCGCCAGGACTCGCGCGCAGCCAGCACGTGGGCAAGCGCGGCGACGTCGCCCAGACCGAGGTTCAATCCCTGGCCTGCCAGCGGGTGAACGATGTGAGCTGCATCACCCAGCAGCACCCAACCCGGACCGCTGACGGCATCCGCGCGGGCCAGAGCCAGCGGCCAGCTCGATCGCTCGCTACCGAGGCCCAACTCGCCCGCGGCACCACCGGTGGCAGCATTGAGTTCGCGTTCGAATTCGGCGGCCGGCAAGGCTTGCAGTTGTTCGACCCGCGCCTCAGCGCAGGACCAGACCAGGCCATAAGACGCACCAAGCGCCGGCTTCTCGAAAGGCAGCAGGGCCAGCACCTCGCCACCCGGCTGAAACCACTGGCGAGCGACACCCTGATGGGGCCGATCGGCTTTCAGTCTTGCGGCCAGCGCGCGATGGCCATAGGGCTTGAGCTTGAAGTCGACGCCCAGCGCGGCGCGCGCGGTCGATTCGCGACCTTCGCAAAGGGCGATCAGCGCTGCCGAGGTGTTATCCGCGACGTTGTGAACATGAGGAGAGAAGCGCAGGGCCGTCGCGAGCTGCGCATCCAGCGCGGCGGCGTCGACGATGACGGCCAACTCACGCAGGCCTTGCTGCCATGCCGAGAAGCTCAGTCGGCCGGCAGGCTGGTTGGCGACGGCATCACCGCCGACGACCATGTCGTAGACGGGACTGATCGCGTCAGGGGGCAAGCTGTCCCAGACCTTCAGCTCCGTCAGCAGGGCGACCGAGGCGGCGTTGAGCGCATAGGTCCGCACGTCGTCGGCGCGAGGCGTTCCCGGCGCGCCGGTCATGCCCACGGTCAGCCCCTGAGCAGCCAGGCTGAGCGCGAGGCTGCCACCGACCGCCCCCCGTCCTCTGACCAACACATCCACGCTTTGCATCGGGCAATTGTAGGCAGCGGTGATGCCCGCATCGCCAGCTGGGCCGGCCCGAAGGAGTCGACAGCGCCGGCCGACTAAAATCCCCGATTCGGCGTCGGCCTGCCGTCGCCCGCCCTCCCCTACGGAAAGCCCCCGCCATGAGCCTCAAATGCGGCATCGTGGGCCTGCCCAATGTCGGCAAGTCCACGCTCTTCAACGCCCTGACCAAAGCCGGCATCGCGGCTGAGAATTATCCTTTCTGCACGATCGAGCCCAATGTCGGCATCGTCGAACTGCCCGACCCCCGCCTCGCGGCCCTGGCCGAAATCGTCAAGCCCGAGCGCGTCATGCCCGCCGTCGTCGAGTTCGTCGACATCGCCGGCCTCGTCGCTGGCGCGAGCAAAGGCGAGGGCCTGGGCAACCAGTTCCTGTCCCACATCCGCGAGACTGACGCCATCGTCAATGTCGTGCGCTGCTTCGAAGACCCCAACGTCATCCACGTGAATGGCAAGGTCGACCCGATCTCGGACATCGAAGTGATCCAGACTGAGCTCTGCCTCGCTGACCTCGGCACCGTCGAGAAGAGCCTGCACCGCTATAACAAAGTCGCTCGCGCCGGTGACAAGGAAGCCATCGCGTTGGTCAAGGTGCTGGAGAAGTGCCAAGCCGCACTGGACCAGGCTCAGCCCGTCCGCACCATCAACTTCAGCAAGGAAGAACTGGTCATTCTGAAGCCCTTATGCCTGATCACGGCCAAGCCGGCCATGTTTGTTGGCAACGTCTCGGAAGACGGTTTCGAGAACAACCCGTTCCTTGACCGCCTGAAGGAATATGCAGCGGCCCAGAACGGCCCGGTGGTGGCGATCTGCGCCAAGACCGAGTCGGAGCTGTCCGAAATGGAAGACGAGGATCGCGCCCTGTTCTTGGCCGAGATGGGCCAGGATGAACCCGGTCTCAACCGCSTGATYCGTGCYGCCTWCAAGCTGCTGGGCCTGCAGACCTACTTCACCGCCGGYGTGAAGGAAGTSCGCGCSTGGACCATCCACATCGGAGACACCGGCCCGCAAGCCGCCGCGGTCATTCACACCGACTTCGAACGCGGTTACATCCGGGCRCAGACGATTGCCTATGACGATTTCATCAAACACCGCGGTGAGCAGGGCGCCAAGGACGCGGGAAAGATGCGCGCTGAGGGCAAGGAATACGTCGTCAAGGATGGCGACGTGCTGCATTTCTTGTTCAACGTCTGATACCGGCGTCGGACCTTCTTCTGGAACCCGCTTCGGCGGGCTTTTCATTGCCTGGGTGTCCCGGAGAGGCCAAGGCTTGGTGGCGGCAGTTGCCATCGGGACTCGAATGGTTTTGACCTGCCCGGTTTCTCCGAGACACTGATTCGCAGAGAAGATGGCTCCATCCCCCGAAGAGCCCATGAGAAAGAGTCGATTCACGGATGAGCAGATGGTCGCGATCCTGCGCGAGGCGGACCGCACCACGGTGGCCGAGGCGACCAAGAAGCACAAGGGCAGCGAGCCCACGATCTACGCCTGGCGCAAGCATTTCGGCTAGATGGAGGCCGCTGACGTCAAGCGTCTGAAGGCCCGAGTTGGAGAACAGCCGGCTCAAGAAGCTGCTGGCCGAGCGTGATCTGGACATCGAAGTCCTCAAGGAGATCAACGCAAAAAATGGTGAGCCCGCTGGCTCGACGCGCCCAGGTCGCCTTCGCTCGCGAAGCGTGGCCTGAGCCTGGTAAGCGCGGCCTGACGGCAACTCCGACTTCGTCGACACCTGGGTCAGCACGCCCTGCAGCCAGAGGTGGAGCCTCTCCAGCAAGGGGCCGGCCCGGGCCTGCCGCTGCTGGCGTCGCACCTCAGGTGGACTGCCGCGGATGTCCGCCTCGACGGCATACAACCCCTGGATGTGGCACAGTGCCTGCGCCGCCAGTCCGGTGTCGTCCCGGTGCTGCTCGTACAGGTCCCACCACGGTCGTCGAGCGTGAGCCCAGCATGCGGCTTCGACGACCTGGCGCCGTCGTGGAGCGCGTTCCAGCCACCGTAGGCATCGGCCTGCAGGATGCCCCGGAAGTCGCGCAGGTGGCGTTGCGGGTGTTCGCCGTTGCGGTCCGACGAGTAGCGGAACCAGACCGCCGGCGGCGCCAGGTCGCCCGAGGGCCGGTCGTCGCGCACGTAGACCCACAGCCTGCCAGTGCGGGTCTTCCCTTCGCCCGGCGCCAGCACCTTGACCGGCGTGTCGTCGGCATGGACCTTGGCCGCGTGCAGGAAATGTCGGCCCAGTGCTGCGACCAGCGGATCGAACAAGGTGTGGATTTGCTCGACCCAGCCGGCCATCGTGCTGGGGTCGATCTCGACGCCCTCGCGGGCGTAGACGCGGCTCTGGCGGTGCAGAGGCGAGTGATCGCAATACTTGGACACCGCCACGTGGGCCAGCAGCGCAGGCCCTGCTAAGCCTCGTGCGATCGGCCGGCTCGGCGCGCTGGCCTGGAAGATGGCCTCGCACTTCGTGCACGCCAGCTTGGGCCTGACGGTGCGGATGACCTTGAAGCGAGCCGGCACGTACTCCAGGTGCTCCGAGACGTCGGCGCCAATGCTGCGCAGCCGGCCACCGCAAGCGGTGYAGCCGCAGGACTGGCCAGCGGCGTCGCGATGCGCTTCAGTGGTGACGGGGCGAACCTCATGCTGTTCGCGAGGAAGGTGCGCCGGCAGGCTGCGGTCGACGCTGCCGGCATTGGCGGCCGGCGTGGTGGGCTTGCGAACAGGCAGMGGCTCCAACGCCACCGGCTCAATGAGGCTGGCTTGCAGGTCGAACCGCTCGCTGGAGACGCCGAACTACGCGCGCACGCGGCGTGCCAGTTGCAGCTTGAGCTTGTCGACCATCAGCTTGAGCCGCTGCACCTCGCTGGCGCTGGCGCGCAGTTGCTGCTTGAGCAGTTGCGCGTCGTCGGGCAGTTGGCTGATCGGGTCGATGTCCTGCAGCACGAACCTCAGTGTGCGACAGGGTCAGCGCGTGTGCATTGGGATCACTCCCGAGAAGGCATCGCCTATGCGGCCAACTGAGGTGAGCTCGTGCGGGTTGGCATGCGCCAGTCGATGCCTTCCAGCAGCATCGACAGTTGCGCCGATGACAGTGCCACGCGACCGTCGACAGCCTGAGGCCAGACGAAGCGACCGCGTTCCAATCGCTTGGCCAGCAGCATCAGTCCTTGGCCGTCGAACCACAGCACCTTGATGATGTCGCCACGTCGACCCCTGAACACGAACACGTGGCCGTCGAATGAGTTCTCTGCCAGTGCCGTCTGCACCACGGCAGCCAGGCCGTCGAAGCCCTTCCTCATGTCGGTGTGACCGGCGACGAGCCACACGCGCGCGCCCGATGGAAGGCCGATCATGCGAGGCTGCGCAACGCGGTGAGCAGCGCGACAAGACTCTCTTGGTCGACGGCGCCACGCAGTCGCAGCCGAGCACCGGCGAAGTCGAGTTCGATGCTGCCTGTGCTGGTCCGAGTCGTACTCGATGTCGACACCGGTGGCGGCGACATCGATGTGTCGCTCGACGTGGCCGAGGCGAGCGTGATGGGCAGCAGCAACGGCGCTGAGGCTTGCGCGGGGCCTGCGTCGGCGGCCTCGGCAGCGCAATGCTCTCGCCGCCACTTGAACACCAGGTTGGCGTTGATGCCCTGCGCCATCGCGATGCTGGAGACCGACGCGCCGGGCAGCAGGCATCGCCGAACCAACTCGCGCTTGAGTTCTGGGCTGCGGTCGCGCCGGCGGCGCCTGGAGGGTGTGTCTTGATCGGCCATGGTGTGCGGTAGCGATGCCTGATGCACACCATCTCGGGTGCTCAGGATCAGCCGATCTTGCTCGCGCCGCCATCGCCATGCCAGAGGGCCGTGAGGCCACGCTTACTGAGCCTGCGTCGGGCCTGCGGGCTCATCGGCATGTCGCGGGCCACACCGAGCTACCAGCCGCGTCTGCCTGCCAAGGATGCGCCGGTGATCGATGCAATGAAGGAGCTGTCGGCTCAGTACCCGCGCCACGGCTACCGCCGCATCCACATCCTCCTGCGCCGGCGCGGCTTCGAGCTGAGTTGGTCGCGCACGCATCGGCTGTGGCGCCAGGCGGGCCCGCTGGTGCCCAGGAAGCGCTCGCGCAACGCGTTGCGTCCACACGACCGCGGTTGCACACCCCCTTCAAGGCCAACATGGTCTGGGCCTATGACTTCGTCTTCGACACGACGGCCACCGGCCAGCAGCTCAAGTGCCTGACCGTCATCGACGAGTACACCCGGGAGTGCCTGGCCATCAATGTGGCCGGCTCGATCCGCTCCAAGCGCTGATCGAAGTCCTGCCGCGGCTGGTGAGCGCCCATGGGGCGCCGCTGTTCATGCGCTCGGACAACGGGCCGGAGTTCGTCAGCCAGGCCATCCTTGAGTGGATCGCCAGCGCCGGCATTACGTCAAGCAGCAACTCCGTCAAGACCTGCAACCGCCGTCTTCTAAGAATTACTGTCTCGAAATCGCAGGGCAGGTCAACCGCCCTACCATCCAGATCGCCGTCACTCTGACGAAATTACGCAATGGCCAAGCCGCGCTACCTTTTCATGTCCATGCCGCAGCAGCCGTTGTTGAATGCCATGCGAGTGATCGTCGATCGCTACGGACTGGCGACGCAACTTGGCCTGGCGCCTTTCGTGCCGACGAATTGGCATCAGCCCCTTTCGGACCGCCATTGGGAGGAGGACACGCCAGATCTGCGCGAGCGGATGCTGCGTGCGGGTGGCAGGGTTTCAGCGCAGGCGGTTGCCATGACGCTGAATCGCATCGTGGCCAATGGAGAGCATTGGTCGTTCAGAGCCAAAGGCAGCCCCCACGGTTTCCCCGGGTTGCTCGCTGCATCCATAGGGATGCTAGCGGCCCCAGGGCTCCCTCGCAATGACTGGTACGGCGATTGGGGGCAGGTCAATCCGGCTGAATATTCAGATCACCCAAAAACAAAACCCCTCACAGCCTGAGCTGGAGGGGTTTTGAGGGGTAAATAGCCTGACGATGACCTACTTTCACACGGGAATCCGCACTATCATCGGCGCTGGCTCGTTTCACTGTCCTGTTC
>NZ_JBFUMN010000051.1:0-37035 GCF_054049335.1 Roseateles sp. P5_E1 | reverse complement strand
GCTCGAGGTGCTGGCACGCCAGTTCGACGAGATGGAAGATGACTACCTGCGCGAGCGCAAGGCTGATCTGGAGCAGGTCGTCGAGCGTGTGTTGCGTGCGCTGTCCCAGGAGCGGGGTGACACGCCTGCGCCCGTCACGCCACGCGACTTTGCGGGCGAGGATCCGCTGCTACTGGTGGCCGCCGACATTGCGCCGGCCGACATGATCCAGTTCAAGCGCAGCGTCTTCCGCGGCTTCATCACCGACATTGGTGGCAAGACCTCCCACACCGCCATCGTCGCGCGCAGCATGGATATCCCGGCGGTGGTGGGCACTCGCGAGGCCTCGCGCCTCATCAGGCAGGATGACTGGGTCATCATCGATGGCGACGCGGGCACGGTCATCGTCAATCCTTCGCCCATCGTCCTGGAGGAGTACCGCTTCCGCCAGCGCCAGAGCGAACTGGAGCGCGCGCGGCTGGGGCGCCTGCGGCACACGCCGGCCGTCACGCTGGATGGCGAGCACATCGAATTGCACGCCAATATCGAGATGCCTGCCGACGCGGAGGCGGCAGTGGAATCGGGAGCCACGGGCGTCGGGCTGTTCCGCAGCGAGTTCCTGTTCATGAACCGTGAGGGCGAACTGCCCAGCGAGGAAGAACAGTTCGCCGCCTACAAGGCTGCCGTCGTGGCGATGAAGGGCATGCCGGTCACGATTCGCACCGTCGACGTGGGGGCGGACAAGCCGCTGGATCGGTTGACGGTCAACGAACTGCGCCACGAGCATGTGCTCAACCCGGCGATGGGCCTGCGTGCCATCCGTTGGAGCTTGGCCGAGCCGAGCATGTTCCGTCAGCAGCTGCGCGCCATCTATAGAGCGAGCGCCTTCGGCAAGGTCAGACTGTTGATCCCGATGGTGGCGCACCTGTCGGAAGTTCGGCAAATCGTCGAGACGGTGCGCAAGGTGCAGCAGCAGTTGACCGATGCCGGCCATGCCTACACGCGCGTCGAGCTGGGCGTCATGATCGAGATCCCGGCCGCAGCGGTCATGCTGCCGCTGCTGCTGCGGCATGTGGATTTCGTCTCCATAGGAACCAACGACCTGATCCAGTACACCTTGGCCATCGACCGTGCCGATGAAGCAGTTGCCCATCTCTACGATCCCTGGCATCCGGCAGTGCTGCAGCTGATCAGCCAAGCCATCGCCCGGGCGCGCGCGGCGGGCAAGGGCGTCAGCGTTTGCGGCGAGATGGCGGGCGACCCCGTCTTTACCGAACTGCTGTTGGCCATGGGCCTGCGCAGTTTCTCCATGCACCCGTCACAGATTCCTGCCGTCAAGCAGCGCATCCTGCGCGCTGACGCGCAGCGCCTTGCTACGGCCCTGCCGCACATCCTGGACAGCGACGATCCTCAGGCCACCGCCGAGAAGGAGCTGGTCGTTGCTCGCAGCGCAGTAGCTGTGCATTGACTGCGATGGCTATTTGCGCCGGGCCGCTCGGCTGCCGAGGGCAACCGCCACGGATGGCTGCCTGGTTCCGAGTTAGGCGTACAGGTTGCTGATTACCTCAATCGCTGGGAATGGCCGCGCCAGATCAAATTGCCAGACGATCTTGCGAACACAGAAAAACCTATGCTACAGTCGTGGGCTTCGCTGATCACAACGCAGCGCTTGCCGGGAACGGCGGATGGTTGTGAGGTGGTTGGTGGAGCTGGGCCGAAAGGTCTGGATGGCGAGCTGGAGAGTTCGTTGGGTGCTGAAGAGTTCTGAAAAGAAATTTTCGCAAAGTACTTGACGATGCTGCGAAAGCAGATCAAAATCTCGCCTCTTTGCTGCTGACGAACAAAACGCGAAAGCGAGTAGTTTGGAGGTGGTGAAGGAAAGCAAGTCGATGAGTATGGAGAAAGAAATTTTCGAAAATACTTGACGACGACGCAAAAAGCAGATTAGAATCTCGCTTCTTTGCTGCTGACGAATCAAACTGATTTGACAGCGACGCGGATGGAACAAAGCAGCGAATGCTGACGAGTTTCAAGCGCGATGTTCTTTAAGAATTCACAGCCGATAAGCGTGGGCGTTTGAAGTGAAGTGATGTTGTCAGGTGACTGATGACGGTCCTTCGGACTTTAAACGCTCACGGAAATTAGATTTGAACTATGCAAATGGTTTAAGTCGATTCCGTTGAGTAAATTCAAGATCGAACTGTAGAGTTTGATCCTGGCTCAGAKTGAACGCTGGCGGYAKGCCTWACACATGCAAGTCGAACGGTAACAGGTTAAGCTGACGAGTGGCGAACGGGTGAGTAATATATCGGAACGTGCCCAGTCGTGGGGGATAACTGCTCGAAAGAGCAGCTAATACCGCATACGACCTGAGGGTGAAAGCGGGGGATCGTAAGACCTCGCGCGATTGGAGCGGCCGATATCAGATTAGGTAGTTGGTGGGGTAAAAGCTCACCAAGCCAACGATCTGTAGCTGGTCTGAGAGGAYGAYCAGCCACACTGGGACTGAGACACGGYCCAGACTCCTACGGGAGGCAGCAGTGGGGAATWTTGGACAATGGRCGCAAGYCTGATCCAGCCATRCCGCGTGSGKGAAGAAGGCCTTCGGGTTGTAAACCGCTTTTGTCAGGGAAGAAAAGGTTCTGGTTAATACCTGGGGCTCATGACGGTACCYRAAGAATAAGCACCGGCTAACTWCGTGCCAGCAGCCGCGGTAATACGWAGGGTGCAAGCGTTAATCGGAATTACTGGGCGTAAAGCGTGCGCAGGCGGTTATGCAAGACAGATGTGAAATCCCCGGGCTCAACCTGGGAACTGCATTTGTGACTGCATAGCTAGAGTACGGTAGAGGGGGATGGAATTCCGCGTGTAGCAGTGAAATGCGTAGATATGCGGAGGAACACCGATGGCGAAGGCAATCCCCTGGACCTGTACTGACGCTCATGCACGAAAGCGTGGGGAGCAAACAGGATTAGATACCCTGGTAGTCCACGCCCTAAACGATGTCAACTGGTTGTTGGGAGGGTTTCTTCTCAGTAACGAAGCTAACGCGTGAAGTTGACCGCCTGGGGAGTACGGYCGCAAGRYTGAAACTCAAAGGAATTGACGGGGRCCCGCACAAGCGGTGGAKKATGTGGTTTAATTCGATGCAACGCGAARAACCTTACCTACCCTTGACATGTCTGGAATCCTGAAGAGATTTGGGAGTGCTCGAAAGAGAGCCAGAACACAGGTGCTGCATGGCYGTCGTCAGCTCGTGTCGTGAGATGTTGGGTTAAGTCCCGCAACGAGCGCAACCCTTGTCMTTAGTTGCTACGAAAGGGCACTCTAATGAGACTGCCGGTGACAAACCGGARGAAGGTGGGGATGACGTCAGGTCATCATGGCCCTTATGGGTAGGGCTACACACGTCATACAATGGCCGGGACAGAGGGCTGCMAACCCGCGAGGGSRAGCYAATCCCAGAAACCCKRTCKYAGTCCGGATYGKAGTCTGCAACTCGACTSCRTGAAGTCGGAATCGCTAGTAATCGCRGATCAGCTTGCYGCGGTGAATACGTTCCCGGGYCTTGTACACACCGCCCGTCACACCATGGGAGCGGGTTCTGCCAGAAGTAGTTAGCCTAACCGCAAGGAGGGCGATTACCACGGCAGGGTTCGTGACTGGGGTGAAGTCGTAACAAGGTAGCCGTATCGGAAGGTGCGGCTGGATCACCTCCTTTCTAGATAGATCGCGCCTCGTCATTACTTAGGTAGTGGCAGAGCAAGATCACACTAAAGAGCGAAAGCTCAAGCACTTTGCTTTAAGCGCCCACACTTATCGGCTGTCACACAACAGTGAGTGAAATTGCGTGAGCCTGTTGAGCTGGCCTCGACAGGCTGGCGACAACAACAGAGTTCATGCGCATGGTTCGCGTGGGTCTGTAGCTCAGTCGGTTAGAGCACCGTCTTGATAAGGCGGGGGTCGCTGGTTCGAATCCAGCCAGACCCACCACGGCAAGTCGCAAGATTTGAACCGGGGGATTAGCTCAGCTGGGAGAGCACCTGCTTTGCAAGCAGGGGGTCGTCGGTTCGATCCCGTCATCCTCCACCAGTTTCACTTACTCAGTTGGTAAACCTTAGCGAATAGCAATGTTCGCTGAGGTTTACCAGCTCTGGTCTGCAAAGATCGGCTGTTGTTCTTTAACAATTTGTAGAGTCGAATCAGCGCTGTTAGCGGAAAGTACCTTCTGGTACACCGTGCCGCTAACGGCGATTTTGATTGCGTCAAACATAGACTTCAACTAAGCAAGAAATTGATTAGGTATGAAGAACGGCGTAACGCGTGAATACTCAAATAACAATCCGATGAAACAAGATCGGATTGAGTCCTTGACGACAGTGCAGTCAGCGCTGTCAAAGTTATAGGGTCAAGTGACTAAGTGCATGTGGTGGATGCCTTGGCGATTACAGGCGACGAAGGACGTGATAGCCTGCGATAAGCTTCGGGGAGCTGGCAAATTAGCTTTGATCCGGAGATTTCCGAATGGGGAAACCCACTCCGCAAGGAGTAACTCTGACTGAATACATAGGTCATTGTGGCGAACCGGGTGAACTGAAACATCTCAGTAGCTCGAGGAAAAGACATCAACCGAGATTCCGAAAGTAGTGGCGAGCGAAATCGGAGTAGCCCTCGCGTTTTAGCAGTTTGTATATCAGAACGGAATGGAAAGTCCGGCCACAGCGGGTGATAGCCCCGTATGAGAAATGCAGATTGTGGAACTAGGCGCGAATAGAGTAGGGCGGGACACGTGAAATCCTGTCTGAATATGGGGGGACCATCCTCCAAGGCTAAATACTCGTAATCGACCGATAGTGAACAAGTACCGTGAGGGAAAGGCGAAAAGAACCCCGGGAGGGGAGTGAAATAGATCCTGAAACCGCATGCATACAAAAAGTAGGAGCCCGCAAGGGTGACTGCGTACCTTTTGTATAATGGGTCAGCGACTTACATTCAGTGGCGAGGTTAACCGAATAGGGAAGCCGTAGAGAAATCGAGTCCGAATAGGGCGAATAGTCGCTGGGTGTAGACCCGAAACCAAGTGATCTATCCATGGCCAGGATGAAGGTACCGTAACAGGTGCTGGAGGTCCGAACCGACTAGTGTTGCAAAACTAGCGGATGAGCTGTGGATAGGGGTGAAAGGCTAAACAAACTTGGAAATAGCTGGTTCTCTCCGAAAACTATTTAGGTAGTGCCTCAAGTATTACCATCGGGGGTAGAGCACTGTTTAGGCTAGGGGGTCATGGCGACTTACCAAACCTATGCAAACTCCGAATACCGATGAGTACAGCTTGGGAGACAGAGCACCGGGTGCTAACGTCCGGACTCAAGAGGGAAACAACCCAGACCGCCAGCTAAGGTCCCTAAAATTGGCTAAGTGGGAAACGAAGTGGGAAGGCTAAAACAGTCAGGATGTTGGCTTAGAAGCAGCCATCATTTAAAGAAAGCGTAATAGCTCACTGATCGAGTCGTCCTGCGCGGAAGATGTAACGGGGCTAAGCCAGTTACCGAAGCTGCGGATGTGCAATTTATTGCACGTGGTAGGAGAGCGTTCTGTAAGCCTGTGAAGGTGGGTTGTGAAGCCTGCTGGAGGTATCAGAAGTGCGAATGCTGACATGAGTAGCGTTAAAGGGGGTGAAAAGCCCCCTCGCCGAAAGCGCAAGGTTTCCTACGCAACGTTCATCGGCGTAGGGTGAGTCGGCCCCTAAGGCGAGGCAGAGATGCGTAGCTGATGGGAAACAGGTCAATATTCCTGTACCGATCAATAGTGCGATGTGGGGACGGAGAAGGTTAGCTCAGCCAACTGTTGGATATGTTGGTTCAAGCGTGTAGTCGTGCCCCTTAGGCAAATCCGGGGGGATTAGATGAGGCGTGATAACGAGTCTGCTTGCAGACGAAGTGAGTGATACCCTGCTTCCAAGAAAAGCCACTAAGCTTCAGCTATTGACGACCGTACCGCAAACCGACACTGGTGCGCGAGATGAGTATTCTAAGGCGCTTGAGAGAACTCTGGAGAAGGAACTCGGCAAATTGACACCGTAACTTCGGAAGAAGGTGTGCCTTTAGTAGGTGATCCATTTACTTGGTGAGCCCAATGAGGCCGCAGAGAATCGGTGGCTGCAACTGTTTATTAAAAACACAGCACTCTGCAAAGACGAAAGTCGACGTATAGGGTGTGACTCCTGCCCGGTGCTGGAAGATTAAATGATGGGGTGCAAGCTCTTGACTGAAGTCCCAGTAAACGGCGGCCGTAACTATAACGGTCCTAAGGTAGCGAAATTCCTTGTCGGGTAAGTTCCGACCTGCACGAATGGAGTAATGATGGCCACACTGTCTCCTCCAGAGACTCAGCGAAGTTGAAATGTTTGTGATGATGCAATCTCCCCGCGGAAAGACGGAAAGACCCCATGAACCTTTACTGTAGCTTTACATTGGACTTTGAACAGATCTGTGTAGGATAGGTGGGAGGCTTTGAAGTCAGGTCGCTAGATCTGATGGAGCCAACGTTGAAATACCACCCTGGTGTGTTTGAGGTTCTAACCTTGTCCCGTTATCCGGGATGGGGACAGTGTATGGTGGGCAGTTTGACTGGGGCGGTCTCCTCCCAAAGTGTAACGGAGGAGTTCGAAGGTACGCTAGATACGGTCGGAAATCGTGTCGATAGTGCATTGGCATAAGCGTGCTTGACTGCGAGACTGACAAGTCGAGCAGGTACGAAAGTAGGACAAAGTGATCCGGTGGTTCTGTATGGAAGGGCCATCGCTCAACGGATAAAAGGTACTCTGGGGATAACAGGCTGATACCGCCCAAGAGTTCATATCGACGGCGGTGTTTGGCACCTCGATGTCGGCTCATCTCATCCTGGGGCTGTAGCCGGTCCCAAGGGTATGGCTGTTCGCCATTTAAAGAGGTACGTGAGCTGGGTTTAAAACGTCGTGAGACAGTTTGGTCCCTATCTTCCGTGGGCGCTGCAAGATTGAGAGAGCCTGCTCCTAGTACGAGAGGACCGGAGTGGACGCACCTCTGGTGTATCGGTTGTCACGCCAGTGGCATTGCCGAGTAGCTAAGTGCGGAAGAGATAACCGCTGAAAGCATCTAAGCGGGAAACTCGTCTCAAGATGAGTCTTGCCGGGGCCTAGAGCCCCCTGAAGGGTCGTTCGAGACCAGGACGTTGATAGGCTGGGTGTGGAAGCGCAGTAATGCGTTAAGCTAACCAGTACTAATTGCCCGTGAGGCTTGACCCTATAACTTTGAGAGTCTGTGCGCAGCACGTCTCAAGGTGAGTGTTCAAGTTATGTCGTTCTTCGAAGCTACGAAGACGCAATCAAATTAAGCTGATTCCGCTGCCAAGCGATAAAACTTGCAGCGTGCAGATTGGATAAAACCAAGTTCTGCTGACTCTACGAATTGGGTTTATTGACCATGTCAATGAACCAACCAGTCAAGCCTGACGACCATAGCGACTTGGTCCCACTCCTTCCCATCCCGAACAGGACAGTGAAACGAGCCAGCGCCGATGATAGTGCGGATTCCCGTGTGAAAGTAGGTCATCGTCAGGCTATTTACCCCTCAAAACCCCTCCAGCTCAGGCTGTGAGGGGTTTTGTTTTTGGGTGATCTGAATATTCAGCCGGATTCAAGAGTGCGCGGCAAACGAATCGGGCGGTGATGAGCAATGCCGCCTGCCGCCTGCCGACATGGGCAGATTTCGGATGCCCGTTGGGTGCTGTTGCCGTATTGAATTGGTGGCGCCAATTCAGGCCCACTCAAAACAAATCAATTTGCGGAGCCAGGGGCGCCGCAGGCAGTTCCCAACTCGCGACTTCGCTGTAGCGGTAGCCCGCCCCGTCACCCTCGCTGCGGACAAGCAGCACGCGATCGATGGTCCAGTCGATGGGTTCTATCGCGATGGGCGCATCGGCGATTGCGGCGAGATAGCTGAGGGTGATGTGCGGCGCGTCTTGCGCCGACGCGCTGAGCCCTTGCTTTGCGAGCGCGGCGTTGATGGCACGTAGCAGATCGACGAATCCGGCCGGCATCCCTCTCGGCTTCAATGCGGAATAGCCTTGGTTGCTGACAATCCAGCTGAGCGTCATGGTGACAGCGTGCGCCGCGATCAAGCCACCCGCCCGCAGCAGGAGTTGTTCCACCTCCGGCATCTCGTCCGGCCAATAGCGACCCGACAGTGACTGATGCCAGTTGGCGCGCGCAACCAGCAAGGTGCGCAACCGCTGGTCCAAATGGAGTCCCTGAATTGCCGTTTCGATGCAGTCTCCTGCGTCAGCCGACGGGCAGGCCATGAACAGGTAGCGCGGCCGGCTCATCGGGTCCCCCGCCTCTCATCAAGACGATTTGTAATCGGTGGCGTCCGCTCAGTCACCTTAGTCCCTCACGCGCGACCGCCGCCCAGCGACTGCCGCACGAAGCGAACCAACGCACGTGCGGTTTCCGAGCCGCTAGGCAGCGGCAGGGTCAACGCTTGCACAGTGTCAATACCGGCCAGCATGCGCCATCCGGGCAGCACGTCGACCAGCGCAGCTGCCGCCAACGAGCCCAAGCTCGGCGTCCCGGCCGCTACTGTGCCGTCTTCATCCTGCAGCGCCCGCAGCGGCTCCACGCAGAAATCCGGTGCGATGACCAACCCGGCGCCGTGGCGCGCCAGGGCGACAAGCCCGTCCAGGTCGCTGCCCCAGGCCACCGCCTGCAGCGACACGCTCTGCCGTCGGCCGTCGTCGTGCTGCCACTCGGTGACGAGGGGCTCCTCTCCCTGGCCCAGCAGCAGCAGGGGCGCGTTGGCGAGATCCTGGGGCTCTTGCGCAGATGGGTGTCGGCCGCGACCGTAGACGCGCACCACAAAGGGCAGCACCGGCTGAGCGACCCATTGCTCGGGTGGCCTGCTGGTGACGCGGAAGGCGATGTCCAGCCCTTCGCGCATCAGGTCCACGCGGCGATCCGTGAAGAAGAGTTCGTAGCGCACGGCCGGGTGCAGCAGTTGGAAGCGCGCGAGCAAAGGCGCGAGCACATGCCGGCCAAAACCGGCGGTGGCGCTGATGCGGATCGTGCCGTCGAGCTGGTCGCGCGCGTGCCGCAGGGCCAGGCGGGCGCTCTCTGCCGCATCACGAACGGCGCGGGCACGGGCGTGGAGGCGCCGGCCGGCCTCCGTCAGGCCCAGGCTGCGCGTGCTGCGAGCGAACAGCGCCAGGCCGACTGCGTTCTCGATAGCCGCAATGCGGCGGCTGATCGCCGCGCGTGTCAGCCCGAGGTCCCGCGCCGCCTGGGCAAAGCTGCCGGCCTGGGCAATGCGTGCGAAAAGCTCCAGCGCATTCGCGTCCAAAGCCTCTTCGGCAGCGGTCTGGCGGCGTCGGCCGACGCCAGGCGGGACGGGGTTCTTTGTCGACATTTTGTTGACGATCTGGGGCTTGTAGACGATCTACTGCTTGAAAAGTTGCCAATCTAGACTGCCTCCACCGCCGCCACAAGCGCGCTGACCCGAGGTTCCGATGAACAGCCTTCCCTTGACCCCTGCCGATGCGCTGCCGCTGCCCATTCCGGCGACAAGTGCACTGGACCTGGACGACACCCACGCCCGCGACCTGCAGGTGCGTGTCTGTCYGACGCCGCTGCGTTGCAGCGATGGCCGCCTGCTTGCGGCGCAGTGGTTTGAGCCCCCGCATGCCGTCGGCGTGCGCGCGGTGGCCGTGATAGGGGCCGCAACGGCGGTGCCGGCCAGCTATTACCGCCACTTCGCGGAGTGGCTGGCCAGGCGCGGCTATGCCGTGTTGAGCTTCGACTATCGAGGCATCGCTGCCTCGCGCGAGGCCCTGCAGCCCGGCGAGGACGTGCGCCCGCGGGATTGGGCTCGGGTGGACATGGGCGCAGCCTTGCACGCGGCAGACAAGCGTCGGCGCGAGGAGGCTGCGGCCCAGCGCCGCGAACTCGGCCTGCTGTGGGTCGGGCATTCGCTGGGCGGCAACTCGGTCGGCCTCGTGCCCGGCTTCGAGGACAAGGTGGATGCGCTGCTTGGCGTTGCGGCCCAGGTGGCCTACCTGGGGCATTGGTCGGGCTTCGCGCGCCTGCAGGCCTGGCTGTTCTTCCATCTGATGCTGCCGGTCGCAGTGAGGCTGTTCGGCCATGCGCCCGGCCGCATGCTCGGCCCGCGCGCCGAGAAGCTGCCTGCTGCCGCGGCGCTCGAATGGGCCGCGTGGGGGCGAAAGCCCGGCTTCCTGTTCGGCGACGAAAGCCTGGCGCGCGAGCGGAGCTACCACCGGTTTACCGGCCCGGCGCATCTGTGGAGCGTCACCGACGACCATCTTTTCGGTCCGGCCGCCGCCGTCGACGCGCTGGCCGGCCATTTCAGCGCCGCGCGCGTGCAGCGCCATGCCGTCGCTCCGGCCGATCTGGGCGTCAGCAAGATCGAGCATTTCGGCCCCTTCCGACGTGACCTGGGTGCCAAGCTTTGGCCGCGCCTGCTCGAGCCCATCGAAGCCGCGACACCTCGGCTTGCAGCACGCTTGCACTCGGCGTAAGCACCGCTGCGGTGCACGCTTGGGCGCGGCTAAGGTCGCGTCATGATTGACGACCGCTTTCTTGCCGACAACACCGCCGTGCTGCGCGCGCCGGTGCGGTTCTATTTCGACTTCTCCTCGCCCTATTCCTACATCGCCTCGGAGTGGATCGAGGCCGTCGCCGCCCGGCATGGCCGGCGCGTGCAATGGCATGCCATCCTGCTCGGCGTGACCTTCCAGGCTGCAGAGCTGAGATCGCCCGTGGCTCACCCGATCAAGCGCGACTACACGCTGCGCGACTTCGAGCGCTCGGCCCATTTCGCCGGACTGCCCTACCGTCAGCCCGATGCCTTTCCGATCGCGACGCAGAACGCGGCGCGCGTGTTCTGGTGGCTGAGTGATCAGGACCCGGCCCGCGCCGTCGCCTGGGCGCACGCCGGGCTGCGCGCCTATTTCACGCGCGGTGTCTTGCTCGGTGATGTTGAGGCACTGAAGGGGCTGTTGGCCGATTCCGGCATTGATGCCGACGCGGCCGAGGCCGCCTGGAGCGACCCGGTCTGGAAGAACCGCCTCAAAGCCGAGAACGACGCCGCCATTGCCGCTGGCGTGTTTGGCGCGCCTCATTTCATCGTCGACGGGGAACCCTTCTGGGGCAACGACCGCCAGGCCCAGATCGAGCGTTGGCTGGGCAGCGGCCCGTTCAAGGGACTGGCCTGAGGATGTTCACGCTCGCGTCATGACATACGGGCAGCATGCCCGCCATGCCGACGACGCAAGACTCCGCTGCCGCCGACACGCCCACGCTGTCGGTGCGAACCGTCTGGATCTCTGACCTGCATCTGGGCACCCCCGGTTGCCAGGCCAAGGCCCTGCTCGACTTCCTGCGCGACGTCGAGTGCGAGACGCTCTACCTCGTCGGCGACATCATCGACGGCTGGCAGCTGCGCCGCTCCTGGTACTGGCCGCAGGCGCATAACGACGTCGTGCAGAAACTGCTGCGCAAGGCGCGCAAGGGCACGCGGGTCATCTTCATCCCCGGCAACCATGATGAGTTCGCGCGCAAATACCTCGCGCACAACTTCGGCGGCGTGGACGTGATGGAAGAAGCCATGCACGTGACGGCCGACGGCAAGCGGTTGTGGGTCACGCATGGCGATTTGTATGACGGCGTCATCCAGTGCGCGCGCTGGCTGGCTATTGCCGGCGACCTGGCCTACGAGTTCACGCTCAAGGTCAACCGCTGGTTCAACCGCATCCGCGCCAAATGCGGCCTGCCGTACTGGAGCCTGTCGCGCTATCTGAAACACAAGGTCAAGCGCGCGGTCAGCTACATCAACGAGTTCGAAAACGCCGTTGCCCGTGAGGCCAGGAAGCGCGGTGCGCACGGCGTTGTCTGCGGCCACATCCATCATGCGGAGATCCGCGACATCGACGGCATCCTCTACTGCAATGACGGCGATTGGGTGGAGAGCCTGACAGCCCTCGTCGAGCACTTCGACGGCCGGCTGGAGATCATCGACCGAGGCGACGAAGCGGCATTGCCCGGCATGCTGCCTGCGCCGAAGACCGTGCCTGTGGCGCTGCCGATGCCGGCAGCCACGAAGGCCGCGGCACCGGATACGGTCAGCTCAGCCTGAGCAATGCCTGGCCGGCGCGGATCTGCACGCCCGGGGCAATGCCCTCGGCCAGATCAAAGCCCTTGGGCACGAAGACGATGATGGTCGAACCGTGCTCGAACCAGCCCATCTCCTGGCCTTTCACGTGCGGCGCCGAGCAGGGCATCTCGTTCGCACCCTTGTGGCCGAGATGCAGCAGCACGTCGAGGAAGTGCAGGCGGATGCTGGCCACCAGGATGGCCGCGACAGGCACCAGCGCGATCGGATGACCGCTTGAGAGCGTCATGCGCACCACGGCGCGCTCGTTGCGACAGAACAGCCGTTCCACACGCTTCAGTGCCACCGGATTCACGTTCCACGTGTCTCCGCTCAGATAGGTCACATGCTCCACCGTGCCGTCCGCCGGCGCGTGGAAGCGGTGGTACATCGCCGACGTCAGCCGCAGCGTGACGAAGCGGCCGCCCTCGAAGGCGCAGGCGTCCTGCGTCGGCCCGAACAGCTCTTCGGTCGAATACGGGAAGCCCTTGGCCTGGTAGACCATGCCGCGCTCGACGACGCCGGTTGCGCCGATGATTGCGTCGCTGGGGCTCGCGAACACGTCCGGTCGTGGATCGAACCTGCGCGAGCCGAGCTTCAGCTCGCGGGTGAAGCAATCCTTCAGCGAACGGAAGCTCTGGTGCTTGGCCTCGCTCAGGTCCAGCGGCGTGAACATCCGCCAGACGGCAATGGTCAGCCGCGTCAGCCACGGGCTCTCGATGCGGGAGAAGCGCCCCATCATCCGTGTGAGCGCGATCCGCGGCACGCGGTTGGTCAGCAGGAAGTTCAAGTCTTCCTGCGCCACGAGGCGTTTGAACCATCCCCGGCGGGGCCGCGCGTGGTCATTCATCCCGACGCTCAGCGCGGGCGATGCTTCGCGGTCTTTCATCAGAACTTCTGCTCCAGCATCTCGCGGAAAACGCTGCGGCGAATGGCCTTGGCGGTCAGCTCRGGCGCTGTCCACCACCAGCCGTCRGCRCGCATCTCGTCGCACGCGGCGACRAAGCGGTYCATGACCTCGGCGAACTCGGCGTCGCCGTAGTTCAGGCTGAAGATCAGCCGCCCGGTACCCACCCAGCTCAGCGCCAGGCCGTGCTTGCGCAGATAGAACTGCAGCATCCAGTGGTAGCGGCCGGGCTGGTCGTACATCACGGTCCAGATCGTCGACAGATTGGCCATGCGCACAGGCGCGCCGGCCGTCTGTAAGCGAGCATTGAATTGCGCGCAGCGCGCGTTCCAGCGCTCGTCGAGGCCGTCGTACAGCGAGCGGACCTCGGGGCGTTCGATGCGCTTCAGGAAGGATGCCATCGCTGCGACCACATAGGGGTGAGCATTGAAGGTGCCGCGCGCAAAACAGATGTCGGCCGGCCGGTCCTCGCGATAGCGCTGCATCAGCTGGCGGCTGCCGCAGACGACACCCACTGGCAGCCCACCGCCCAGCGTCTTGCCGTAAGTGACGAGGTCGGCCTTGACGCCGAAGTACTGCTGCGCGCCGCCCGGTGCGAGGCGAAAGCCCACGAACACCTCGTCGAAGATCAGCACGATGCCACGCGCCGTGCAGACCTCGCGGAGCTTCTTCAGCCACGCGGTGTAGGCCCCGCGGTCGTAGCTCGCGCGGCGGCTGCCGTCGATCAGCGCGGAGTCGCCCGGCGCATTCGCATTGGGATGCAGGGCCTGCAGCGGGTTGACGAGCACGCAGGCGATGTCGCGCCGCGTGGCCAGCACTTTCAGTGAGCGCTCCGCCATGTCCTGCAGTGTGAAGGTCTCGCGCGGCGGCAGCGGATTGCCGGGGCCGGGCTGCACGTCCTCCCACCAGCCGTGGTAGGCGCCGGCAAAGCGCACCAGGCGCTTCTTCTTCGTGTGATACCGCGCCAGCCGCACGGCCTGCATGACCGCCTCCGTGCCGGACATGTGGAAGCTCACCTCCTCATGGCCCGAGATGGCCTTCAGCCGCGACAGCACATCCAGCACGCAGGGGTGGTAGGCACCGAGCACCGGGCCCAGTTCGCGCGCCGTGGCCACGGCCTCGTCGATGCAGGCCTTATAGGCGTCATAGCCCAGCACGTTGACGCCGTAGGAGCCCGTCAGGTCGTAGAACCGGTTGCCGTCCAGGTCCTCCACCTGCACGCCTTCGCTGTGCTGCAGGAAGGCGCCCACCTTCAGACGCTCGCGCAGCACCGGGCTGAACTGGAAGGGCACGCGGTAGCGGCCCGTGAAGCGCAGATCAGAAATGGTGTCGCGCGCTTGTTCGGTGGCCGCGAGCGTCTTCGCGAAGCGGCTGTCGAACTCGGCGCCCAGGCGCTGCAGTGCGGCACGCCGTTGGGCAGCAACTTCCGTCGGTGCGCCGTCAGCGGCGAAAAACTGCGCCTCGTCGTAGGCATAGCCCGGCACCCAGCGCGCCAAGCGCTTGGCCATGCGCGAGTGCCCGGCCAGTGAGCGGTGCTTGGCCCGCGACAGCTCGATGCGCCGTTTGACCGCCGGCAACAGCGCGAGCACGCCCAGGGCCAGCGCCGAAAGAGTGAGGGTCTCGTCCATCAGCTCAATGCGCCTGCTGGCCCACGTGGTCCATCGGATCGATCAGCTGGCCGCGCAACAGGAACAGGGGCGCCTTCCAGTACAGCATCACGTCGTGAAAGGGGTCGGTGATGATCTTGAAACCCCAGGCCAGGCCCTGCATCAGGTTCTGCGTGACCCACAGCTGCACGACGCGGAACACCAGGCCCGTCACGCCCAGGCAGAACCAGGCCATGCCGACGTCCTCGATAAAGCCCTGCAGGCCTACGGCAGGCTGGATCAAACCGCCCAGCGACGGCGACAGCCACAGCACCAGCGGCAGTGCCACCCAGACCGACATCAGCACGATCTTGCGGCGGATGTTGTAGCCAATCTTGATCTCTTCCTTGTACTCGTCGGTGGCCTTGTTCACCTCGTCATAGCCACGCGGCTCGAAGAAGAAGTGGCCCGCCTGGCGCGTCGTCATCGATACGCACCAAGCCAGCAGTGCCGACCACGCGGGATTCACGAACAACAGCGCATACGACACCAGGAAGCTCAGCGCGCTGATCAGGTGCAGGCTTTGGTTGATGCGGCTGTGGTGGTAGTAGCGGTGGTCGTCCCAGCGCTGGGTCTTCAGGGTTTGAAAGAATTCGTTCACGTCCCGTCCTCGTGTTTGGGTGGCTAGCGGCGCGATGGTGGGCTGCTTGCGTGAAATCGGCGTGACGGTCCGGTTGTCATCGTGCTGTTGCATGAACTGCTGACCATGCGCGCATGAACACCCCACCCGACGCCGACGACATCCTGGTTGACGACTTGCCCGCGCCGCGCCATTCGCGTCGGCTCGCGGTGGTGACGGAGACCTATCCGCCCGAAGTCAACGGCGTCGCCATGTCGATGGCTCGCGTCGTGGACGGTCTGAACCGCCGCAACCACGACGTGCAGCTCATCCGCCCCCGCCAGCCAGCCCGGATGGGCATGCAGCCCACCGGCAAGCCCGAGATCGACGAAGTCCTGACCAAGGGCCTGCCCGTGCCGCTGTATCCCAACCTGCGCATGGGTGTGCCCAGCAAGCGCAGCCTCGTGAAGCTGTGGTCGCTGCGCCGTCCCGACGTCGTTCACATCGCGACCGAAGGGCCACTGGGTTGGTCGGCACTCCAGGCGGCCCAGCACCTGTCGCTGCCCGTCACGTCCGACTACCGCACCAACTTCCATGCCTACGGCAAGCACTACCGCCTGGGCCTGCTGTCCAAGCCCATCATGGGCTATCTGCGCAAATTCCATAACCGCTGCRACGCAACCATGGTGCCCACCGAGGCCATGCGCGTGCTGCTGGCCGAACGCGGCTTCGAGCGGCTGTCGGTGGTGGGCCGTGGTGTCGATACGCAGCGCTTCGATCCGGCGCGACGCAACGCTGCGATGCGCGCAAGCTGGGGCGCCGCGTCTGACGACCTGGTCATAGGTTACGTCGGCCGCCTGGCCCCCGAGAAGAACCTTGGCGTCGTGCTGGCCGCTTTTGAAGCTGTGAAGCGGCTGCAACCGCGTGCCCGCCTCGTCTTCGTCGGCGACGGGCCGATGCGTGCCGAGCTGGCGGCGCGTGTTCCCGACGCCGTGTTTGCAGGACAGCGCGGTGGCGACGATCTGGCGGCGCATTACGCAGGGCTGGACCTTTTCCTATTTGCAAGCCTGACCGAGACTTTCGGCAATGTGACGACCGAGGCCATGGCCAGCGGCTGCGCCGTCATCGCCTTCGAGAGTGCGGCTGCGGGCGAGTTGATCCGTAGCGGCGTGAACGGCTGGCTGGCCGGGCCGGGCAAGGAAGACGCCTTTGTCGCGGCGGCGGGCGTTGCCGCCATGGACGCCAACGCCCGCCGGGTGGTGGCCGAGGCGGCGCGAGCCACGGCAAGGCGATTGGATTGGGCCGATATCACGGCGCGTTTCGAATCGGTGCTGGAAGGCGCCATCGCGCGCGGCGAGCCGGTGTTCCGACTGACGGGTTTGCAGGCCGCGGCCTGACGCGAGGAGCCTCTAGGCGCGGCTGCGGGTGTCCACCCAGATCAGCGCTGCAATCGCGCCCGCAACCAGCACGCCCAGCCCGCTGAGCGTCACCGCGATCGGCACACCCGCGGCTTCGCAGCCGGCATAGGTCGCCAGCATCGCCAGCACGCTCAGGTTTTCATTGAACCCCTGCACGGCGATGGACCGCCCCGCGCTCAGCAGCGTCGCGCCGCGGTGCTGCAGCAGCGCGTTCAGGGGCACGACCATCGCGCCACCCACGGCGCCGACCAGAGCGAGCACGACCGCGGCCGTTGCCACCTCGCTGACCTCGGCCACCACTGGCATCAGCAGGCCCAGTGCGATGCCGGCCCAAAGCCCATGCCGCGCCTGGTGCAACGCCAGCCAGCGCCCTGCCGCCGCCGCGCCGCCGATGACGCCCACCGCCACCGCCGCCTGCAGATAGGCTGCCTGGCTCAAGGGCAGCGCGAGTGCCTCGCCAGCCCATCTCAACACCGCGAACTGCAGCGTCGCGCCGACGCCCCAGAACAGCGTCGTTGCCGCCAGCGACAAGCCACCCTCGCGGTCGCGCCAGAGTGTGCGGTTGGCAGCGCGGAATTCGCGCAGCAGCGTCGCTGGATCGTGCGCGACGCTGCGCTGGCGCCGCCCGCTGTCGGCGATGCCGGCGTTCAGCAGGCTGGACACCGCATAGATGACGAGCAGGGCCGCGAGCGAGCCCGTCAGCTTGTCGGCCGGCAGGTTCAGGCCATCGCAGAAGTCGGCCATGCCCGAGGCCAACCAAAGGGGGCTGACCAGCGCGCCGCCCAGCACCGCGCCCAGCAGTGCCGCGGAGACGACGCTGATCTCGATCCAGCCATTGGCCTTCACGAGCGCTTCGGGCGCGGCCATCTCGGTGATCAGGCCGTACTTGGCCRGCGCATAGGCCGCAGCGCCCAGGCCGACCACCGCCAGCGCCGCCACCGGGTGCAGGCCGAGGGCCAGCAGCGCCAGGCCGAGCATCTTCACGAGGTTCATCGCGGCCATCACGCGGCCCTTGGCGAAGGCGTCGGCCAGTGGCCCGACCCAGGGCGCGAGCAGCACATAGGCGGCCATGAAGCCCACCTTCAGCAGTGGCGCCCACCACAGCGGGAAGCCCTGCTGCGCGAGCAGCGCGATGGCGACGATGAGCAGGGCGTTGTCGGCCAGCGCCGAGGCGAACTGCGCGCCGATGACGAGGCCGAAGCCGCGCGGCAGGGCGGGGCGTGCGGCGCAGAGTGAGTGGGTGTCGGAGGAGGTGGCGTGCACGAGTGCCGCACTGTGACAGTGCGGCGTGAAAAGGCGATGACGCGGCCGGATTCCGGGCAGCGAAAGGCGGGACTGCTCTTCAACAGCCGCGCTCGCCCCACGCGCCTCAGCCTCTGATCACCACCTCGAACAGCAGTGCCAGTTGGCTGGCGATCAGCAGCTCCTGGCGCGTCCAGGCCCGCGTCGTGCGGGCATCGACCAGCCACAGGGCGCCGGCCAGCTGCGCACCGTCATACAGGGGCACCTCGATACGCGCCTCGGCGGCGCCTTGCAGGCCGGACAGCTCGGCATGGCAGGGATGCAGGGCCGCATCCGGCAGCGCGAGCGGCGCGCCATGGCGGGTCAGCAGGTCGACGTAGCGCGGCTGCTCAGCGTTGCTCAGTCCGCCTTGGCCGAGCGGCCAACGGATCACGCTGGCCAGCCCGAGGATGCGGATGCTCGCCGCCTTCAGCTCAGCCAATGCCTCGGGCGGCGTTGCCGTGGACAGGCGCTGGCGCTGGCCGCACAGATGCAGCAGCAATTCCTCCGGCGTGACCGGCGTGCCGGCCTCCTCGGCCGGCGGCGCGGCCAACGTCGTGCGAGCGGGCAGGCTGAGGCGCTCGATCTCGGACTGCAGGGCCAGGTGTTGCCAGAGGTGGTCCAGTGCGCCGGGGGCATCGCCCTCCGCCTGCAGCAGCTCGGCCAGTTGCAGGTGGGCCTGGCGTGCCTGCGCACGAGCCTGGATGCGCTGGGCCAGGGCCAGGCCGTGGCGGGTCGAGCGCACGGCGGCGGCGTTGTCGCCGCGGGCCAGGGCGATCTCGGTCCAGGTGCGGCTGGCGGCCGCCTCCAGCCAGGGGTAGCCGTGGCGAGCAGCAATGTCGAGCGCCAGACGGCAGTCGGCCACGGCCCAGTCCATGCGCTGACGGGCCAGCGCTGCGCGGGCAAGATGCCAATGCGCCTCGGCCTCGAAGACGCGGTGGCCGCCGCGCCGCGCCGCGGCCAGGCCATGGCTGAAATGGCGCTCGGCGGCGGGCAGGTCGCCAGTCTCAAAACTGCCGACGCCGATGTTCAGCGCCAGCTTGGCGGCCAGGTAGCTGTCGTCGCTGCCTTTGCTCAGCAACGCCATCTGCTCGCCGGCATCACGCATCTGGCGCAAGCCGCGGGCCCAGCCGCTTTGGGCGTAGTGGATCTGGCCCAGGCCGATGCGCGCAGCCACGCCGGTCTGCAGGTGGCCGCTGACTTCCGACAGGTCCAATGCGCGCGACCACTGCTCGCTGGCGAGCTGGTACTCGCCTTGCTGATAGGCGATGCGGCCCAGAGCCTCGCAGACTCGCGCGGCCTGCACCGGGAAGTGACCGGCTGCGGCCAGGGCGCCGGCCTGCTCAAGCGCCGGCAACAGTTCGAGCGCGCGACCGCGTGGCTCCAGCAGGCCAAAGCGCGCATACAGGGCGTCGACACCGACAGCGGTGTCGCCCGCCGTGAAAGCGTTTACGCTGAGCGCATCCAGCAGCCGGTCGGCCGCGGCAGGGTGGCGATGGGCGACGCGGGCGATACGGCCCAGCAGGTCGGCCAGGGCTTCGCTGGCGGCAGGGTGGAGGGTGAACACGGCGGCGGATCCGGATGGATCGGGTTGGTTTCTCACTGGTATTCTTGTCGATTCCGAGAGCAAGCCGCACTCCGACTCGGGCTGATCCTTAGCCCAATCGAGTGGCCGTAGACCAGTTTAAAACCAATTGACGTGCATGGTCGTTGGTATTAGAGTGGTATCGACAGAATCCCGTCGACCATGCCGCCTGTTCTCGATCCCTCCCTGCTGACTTCCCACGACTCCGGCCGGCCTGCGCGCTGGTGGGTCGGCATCGACGGGGGCGGCACCAGCACGCGGGCCGTCGTGGCCGATGCGCATGGGCACATTCTCGGCCGCGGTGAGGCAGGCGCTTCGGCCCTCGGCCAGGGCGCCGAGCAGGCCTGGCGGCATATCGCCGAGGCCATCGACCACGCCGGCGTGCCTGGTTTGACGCTGCGGGATTGCGCTATCGGCCTGGGCCTGTCGGGCACCGGCGTGCCGGCGCAATTGCGCGCCTTTGTCGCGGCCGACCCCGGCGTGGCTCGCTTCAGTTTGGTCACCGACGGCCTCGTCGCCCTGCTGGGCGCCCATGATGGCCAGCCCGGTGCACTGTTGATTTCAGGCACTGGCTCGGTTGCCGAGGCCCTGCTGCCCGACGGCAGCCGCCGCATGGTGGGCGGCTGGGGCTGGCAAATCGGCGATGAGGGCAGTGGCGCGTGGCTCGGCCAACAGGCCATGAAGCTTGCTCAAGCCGCCTACGACAGCCGCGTCCCGGCCGGTCCGCTGGTGCAGGCCGTCTGGCGCCAGACCGGCGCGACGCGCGAAGAAATGCTGGGTTTCTGTGCCCAAGCCGGGCAGAGGGGCTATGCCGGCTTGGCGCCCCTGGTCTTCGAGCACGAAGAAAACGACCCTGCCGCCAGCGTGCTGCTGGCGCAGGCAGCGGGTGCGCTCGACGCCCTCGCTGCCGCCCTCCATCCCACCCTGCCGCTGGCCCTGGCCGGCAGCATCGCGCTGCGCTTGGGCGCGCGCCTCAGCCCGGCCTTGCAGTCTCGCCGTGTCGAACCTCAGGGCGAGCCGGTCATCGGCGCGCTCTGGTTGATTCAACAACAAGAAATGAACCACGCATGAGCGCCGTCTTCAATTTCAAGCCTGATCCCAATGCGGCGTCGCCGCTCTACATGCAGCTCGCGCAGAGCCTGGCGACGGCCATCCGCGAGGGGGTCTTCCACGCCGACGAGGCCCTGCCCAGCGAGCGCGTGCTGGCCGAGCAGCTCGAGCTGTCGCGTGTCACCGCGCGCAAGGCCATCGACCGTCTCGTCGAGCAGGGGCTCATCATCCGCAAGCGCGGCTCGGGCAACTACATCGCGCCCAAGCTGGAGCAGCCGCTGACGCGCCTGACCAGCTTCTCGGAAGAACTGCACCAGCGAGGCTTCGTGCCCAGCTCGCGCTGGCTGCTGCGCGGCTTCACGCCGGCCGCGCCCGACGAGCAGCTGTCGCTGGAGCTGAAGAGCGGCGAGCGCGTCGCCCGCCTGGAGCGCCTGCGCCTGGCCGACTCGGTCGTGATGGCCTACGAAGTCTCGGTGCTGCCGCAGACCGTGCTGCCCGACCCGCAAAAGGTCGAGGCCTCGCTCTACACCCACCTCGGCGACCGCGCCCCGGTGCGCGCGCTGCAGCACATCCGCGCGCTGAACGCGGACGCGAAGCTGGCCGGTCTGCTGGAGGTGCCGTTAGGTGCGGCCGTCCTCTTCATCACGCGGGTCGGCTATCTGTCCTCGGGCCAGGCCGTCGAGCTGACGCATTCCTATTGCCGAAGCGACTACTACGACTTCGTGGCCGAGATGCGCAGGGACTGATGAAACTTCGACTCGAAGGCGACATCGTCACGCCCCAGGGCGTGATCACCGGCCACCTGGACATCGCCCACGGCCGCATCGCGGCCGTCAGCGGCACGCCCATCGATGTCTCGCGCGCCGGCGAGGGCGGCCGGTCCATCCTGTTGCCCGGCTTCATCGACACCCATGTGCATGGCGGCGGTGGCCGCGACACGATGGAGGGCGGCGACGCCATCGCGACGATTGCGCGCCGCCACGCCCGCCACGGCACGACGGCGCTGCTGGCCACGACGATGACGGCGCCGGTCGGCGAGATCGAGGCCGCGCTGAAGGCGCTGGGCCCGGTCTGCCGCCAGCGCGGCCGCCAGTCGGCCCGCGTGCTCGGCGTGCATCTCGAAGGCCCGTACATCAGCCCTGATCGACTCGGTGCCCAGCCTGCGCATGCCATCCCCGCGACGCTGGAAGAGGTGCAGCGGCTCAACGAATTCGCGCCCATCAAGGTGCTGACCATCGCGCCCGAGATGGTCGGCCACCTGGCGCTGATCGGCCCGCTACGCGACGCCGGCATCCGTGTGCAGATCGGCCACAGCAATGGCGGCTATGACGACGGCGTGGCGGCCCTCCAGGCCGGCGCCGCGGGCTTCACCCACCTCTTCAACGCGATGACCGGCCTGCACCACCGCGAGCCCGGCATGGTCGGCGCGGCGCTCGCCCACGGCGAACACGCCGAGCTCATCCCCGACCTCATGCATGTGCACCCCGGCGCCATCCGCGTCGCGCTGCGCTGCATCCCCGGCCTGTTCTGCGTGACCGACTCGACCGCCGCAGCCGGCATGCCCGACGGCGAATACCGCCTCGGCGAATACACGGTGCAGAAATGCCTGGGCGGTGTGCGCCTGGCCGACGGCACGCTGGCCGGCAGCGCCCTGACGATGGACCAGGCGCTGCGCAACCTCGTGCAGACCGTGGGCCTGACCTTGCCCGAAGCGTCGCGGCGTGTGTCGACCGCGGCCGCCGAATACCTGGGCCTGACAGACCGCGGGCGCCTTGAGGCTGGCGCCTGGGCCGATGTGGTCGTGATGGATGCCGCACTGAATCTGCGGCGCGTGTTTGTAGAAGGTGAAGAGATCGATGTCGTCGTTGATGCTTGAAGAGGCGCTGAGCGCGCCGGACGTGGTGGCCCGCCAACTGGCAGCGGACCCGCTGAGCTATACCCGCCTGGGCCAGGCGCTGCAGGAGCAGCCGCCCAGCAGCGTGCTGACGATTGCGCGCGGCAGCTCCGACCATGCGGCTCACTACCTGGCCTACCTCGTCATGGCGCGCCTGGGCCGGCTGGTCACCTCGCTGCCGATGTCGCTGATCACGCTCTACCAGAGCCGCATCCACTGCCAGGGCCTGCTGTCGATGGCCTTCTCGCAGTCCGGCCAGAGCCCCGACCTGATCGCGCCGACGAAGTTCTTCCGCGAAGGAGGTGCGCGCACGGTGGCCTTCGTCAACGCCAGCGGCTCGCCGCTMGCGGCCGCGGCGGAACACGTGTTCGAGCTGCACGCCGGCCCCGAGAAGAGCGTGGCCGCTACGAAGAGCTATATCGCCCAGCTGGTGGCCGGCGCCCGCGTCGTCGCTGCCTGGCAGCAGGACGACGCCCTGCGCGCCGCGCTGAACGTGCTGCCCATCGCGTTGGAGCGGGCCGCCAAGCTGGATTGGAGCGCCGCGCTGCCGGTGCTGCAGAACGAGGACCGCCTCTTTGTGCTCGGCCGTGGCACGGGCCTGGCCGTCGCGATGGAAGCGGCGCTCAAGCTCAAGGAAACCTGCGGTATCCAGGCCGAGGCTTTCTCGGGCGCCGAGGTCAAGCACGGCCCCATGGCCCTGGTGCGCGACGGCTATCCACTGCTGATCTTCGCGCCGCGCGGCCCGGCCCAGGCCGGCCTGCTGGCCATCGCCGAGGAAATGCGCAGCCGTGGTGGCCGCGTGCTGCTGGCCGCCCCCATCGGTACGCCCGGCGCCGAGCTGCCGCTGGTCACGACGGGCAACGAGGACCTCGATCCCATCGCCCTCGTGCAGAGCTTCTATCCCATGGTCGAGGCGCTGGCGCGAGCTCGTGGCTTCAACCCTGACGTCCCGCCCAACCTGGCCAAAGTCACCAAGACGCATTGATCATGAGCAACTTTGATCCCGGCCGTCTCGTGATGGTCGACATCCCCGGCCCTTCGCTCGATGCGGACACGGCCGCCTTCCTGCGCGAGCAGAAGATCCGCTCGGTCTGCCTGTTCCGCAAGAACATCGGCACGGAGGGCGAGGTCAAGGCGCTGATGCGCGATCTCATCGACGTGCTGGGACCCGAGGCGCTGATCGGTATCGACCAGGAAGGCGGCGCGGTCGTCCGCGTGACCTTCCTGCCGCAGCCGCCGTCCGCCATGGCGCTGGGCGCGAGCGGTGACGCCGACCGGGCCGAGGCCGTGGGCGCGGCGGTGGCGCGCGGGCTGAAGTCGCTGGGCATCAACTGGAATTTCGCGCCGGTGCTCGACGTCAACAACAACCCGGCCAACCCGGTCATTGGCGAGCGCAGCTTTTCCAACGACCCGGTCGAGGTCAGCCGTCTCGCGGCTGCGTGGATGCGTGGCTCGCTGCGCGAAGGCGTGGCCTGCTGCGTGAAGCACTTCCCCGGCCATGGCGACACGCATGTGGACTCGCACCACGCCCTGCCCACCGTCGACAAGACGCGTGCCGAGCTGAACGCACTGGAGCTGGCGCCCTTCAAGGCACTGGCCTCGCAGGCGCCGGCCATGATGACGGCCCACATCGTCTACCCGCAGATCGACCCTGACCGCCCGGCCACGCTGTCGCCGCAACTGATCGGCGGCATCCTGCGCCAGGACTGGGGCTATGACGGCGTCGTCATCACCGATGCGCTGATGATGAAGGCCGTGGCCGAGCGCTTCGGCTACGCCAGGTCCGCCGTCATGGCCATCGAGGCCGGCGCCGACATGGTGCTGGCCCAGGGCTCGCCGGCCGAGCAGCTCGTGGCGATCCACGCGCTACGCGATGCCTTCAACAGCGGCCGATTGACGCCCGAGCAGGGCGAGACGGCCAATCGCCGCCTGGACCGCCTCGCCGCCGCCTACCCGGCCCGCGCCGTGGACGACAGCGCTGCCCGGGCGGCCGACCATGCGTTGATGGCCGAAGCCTGGGCCGCGGGCCTGACCGCACTGCGCGGTGCCAGGCCGCCGGCTTTGGATGCACCCATCCGCGTCATCGTGCAGGGCGATGTGCCGACCGACATGGTCTCCGAGGCCGGCCCCACTGGCCGACAAGCCGTGGCCCTGTTCGAGTCCTTCAGCGACGCCCAGGTCCAGATGGTCGACGACATCGCCCAGCTCGACTGGCGCACCGTGCCCAAGGACGGGCGTGTCAATGTGCTGGTCTCTACGCGCCGCGCCCGCTACGGCTTGGCCGCGAGCGAGTGGCGGCCGGACCTGCACCTGTCGCTGTGGAACCCCTACCAGAGCCTGGACGTCGCCGGCCCGACCGTGCTGAGCTGGGGCTTTGCGCCCGGTGCGCTGGCCGGCCTCAAGGCCTGGCTGGAAGGCCGAGCCCAAGCCACCGGCCGCGCGCCGCAGGGACTGCAGTGATGGAACAGGCTCGGACTCCAATGAGGTGGGTGCCCACCCTGTACTTCGTGCAGGGCATGCAGTTCTTCGTCGTCATGCTCATCGCGGGCCTGATGTTCAAGAACCTGGGTGTCGAGAACGACCAGATCGCCCGCTGGACGGCCGTGCTCGGCCTGGCGTGGGCCATCAAGCCGCTGTGGAGCCCCTTCCTTGAACTCGCGCGCAGCAAGAAGCTGATCGTCGTCGTGGCGCAGTATGTGGGTGCTGTCGGCCTGGGGCTGATGGCGCTGGCGCTGCACCTGCCGCACTGGTTCGGCGCGGCCATCGTCGTGCTTTTCCTGATCGCCTATGCGTCGGCCACGCATGACATCGCATGCGACGGCCTCTACATGGCCTCGCTCGACGAGAAGCGCCAGGCCGCCTATGCCGGCTGGCAGGGCGCCTTCTTCAACGGCGCGCGCTTCTTCATCACCGGCGTCATCCTGAAGCTGGCGGGCCACCTGGAAGGCACGATGGGCGCGGTCAACGCCTGGTCCACCGTCTTCCTGGCGCTCGCCGGCCTGGTGGCCGTGCTGGCCACCTACAACGCCCGCTTCCTGCCCGGCACGCTCTCCACAGAGCACAGCGAGCTGACGGCCTCGGGCGTCGCCGCCATGCTGAAGGAGGTTGTCGTCGACTTCTTCCAGAAGCCGGGCATCTGGCGCGCCGTGCTCTTCATCGTCATGTTCCGCTTCGCCGAAGGCCAGGTGCAGACCATTGGCCCGCTCTTCCTGCTGGAAGCGCGCGACAAGGGGGGACTCGGCCTGACGACCGGCCAGGTGGCCGACGTCTACGGCTGGGTGGGCACGGGTGCGTTCCTCGTCGGGTCCGTGCTGGGTGGCTGGGTCACCAGCAAGCTCAGCCTGCAGCGCGCGATGCCGCTGCTGCTGGTGGCCATGAGTGTGCCCAACATCACCTTCTATTACCTCGCCAGCCAGCTGCCGGCCGATATGCCGCACATCGCCGCCGCCGTGGGCGTGGAGATGTTCGGCTATGGCTTCGGCTTCGTCGGCATGATCCTGTACATCATGCAGGCCGTGGCCCCGGGCCGCTTCCAGACGGCCCACTATGCGCTCGGTTCGGGCGTCATGCAGCTGGGCTTCATCTTCGCCAAGTCCATCAGCGGCGACATCCAGATCGCGATGGGCTACCAGCAGTTCTTCGCCTGGACGATTGGCTGTGGCCTGCCGGCATTGCTGCTGCTGCTGTGGGTGCCGATGCCGCGCAAGGCCGCGCCGGCCGAGGCCGTGCCGGCATGAAGGCCGCGGCGCTGTTGCTGGTTGCCGCGGCTCCTGCATTCGCCGCTGGCGAGTTCTTCGACGACTTCTCGCAGACCAGCCTGGACGCGCTCCGCCAGAGCGGCTGGGTGCTGCGCGAGGGCACCGGCCACCCGGGCCTGCCGGGTGCACGCTTCGCCACCACCCAGCTCTCGCTGGACGGCGGACTGCTCAAGCTGAAGATGTCAACGGACGGCACGCCGGCCAACACCTCGCTGGCCCAGCTCTGCGCGGCTCGCAAGTTCCTGGTTGGCACGACGACGGCGCGTGTGCGCTTTCGCGACACGGCGGGCTCACGCGACCCCATCGTCCAGAGCTTCTTCCTGGCCGGGCCGCTCAAGCACGACTACGACCCCGACTTCAGCGAGGTCGACTTCGAATACCTGCCGCATGGCGGCTGGGGCGAGCCGGAGACGCGGCTCTACGGCGTCAGCTGGCACACGGTGCGCATCGACCCCTGGGAGTCCTTCAACCAGGCCTCCATCGTGCAAGGCTCCTTCGACGGCTGGCAGCTGCTGACCGTGCAGGTCGAAGCCACGCGCACCCGCCATTACGTCAACGGCAAGCTGATGGGCGAGCACACCGGCCGCAATGTGCCGAGCAAGCCGATGGCGATCAGCTTCAACCATTGGATTTCCGACGGTGCGACGGCGGGTGCGCCGCGCGACTACGAATTTGAGGTCGACTGGGTGCTGCACGAGGCCGGCAAGACGCTGAGCTCCACCGCGATGCAGGCCCGTGCCGCGCAATTGCGCAAAGAGGGCGTGACCCGCCGCGATACCGTGCCGGATGCCGGCCTGACGAGCGAATGCAATCTATGAAGAAGACCCTGATCGCCGCCCTGGCGCTGGCTGCCTCCCTTGCGCAGGCGCAAACGAAGCCCGTCGTCGGCACCTACATCCTGGCCGAACGCGGCGTCGACGTCGTCGAGCAACTGCAGCCCGGCCGTGTCACACACCTGCTCTATGCCTTTTTACTGATCTGCGGTGAAGGCGAGCGCGCCAAGGAGGCCACAGCCTGTGCCGGCAAGCCCAACTTCAGCATCGCACCGCATGCCGACCAGGACATCTTCTCCGCCGCCTTCCAGCGCCTCAAGGCCCGCGACCCCAAGGTGCAGGTGCTGGCATCGGTGGGAGGCTGGGGCGGCTCCGATCCCTTCTTCCACCTGGCCGCGACAGCCCAGGGCCGCGCGGCTTTCGTCAAGTCCTCGGTGGACTGGCTGCGTGCCCACCCGGGCTTCGACGGCCTGGACATCGACTGGGAGCATCCCGGTTCCAACGGCTCGGTCAACGGCGTGCCACTGGGCAGCCCGGCCGATGCCGAGAACTACGTGCTGCTGATGCAGGATTTGCGCGTGGGGCTGGATGCCCTGGGTCGCGATGTCGGCAAGCGCTACGCGCTGACCACCGCGATTGCCACGACCAAGGAGCAGTTGGCTCGCATGGCCATGGGCCGCGCGGCGCTGTCGTTGGACCTGGTCTTCATGATGACCTACGACTTCGCCGGTCCCTGGACCAAGAAGGCCGTCAACCACACCGCGCTGCGCAGCGCCAAGCCCAGCGACGACACCAGCCTGGAGGCGTCGGTCGCCAACCTGAAGCGCGAGGGCGTGCCGGCTGCCAAGCTCGTCGCCGGCGTCGCCATGTATGGCCGCGGCTTCGACGGCGTGAAGGCCGACGGCCGCTATGCCAAGCCCTGGCCCAACGAGGACGGCTCGGTGCCTTTCAAGGACATCGATTCGTTGACGGGCATGAAGGCCCACTTCGACAAGCGCACCCAGTCCTGGGCCATGGTCGGCGGTGGTCGCTTCGTGGGTTATGACGACCCGCGCGCCGTGCGCGCCAAGGTCGCGTTCGCGAAGAAGCAGGGCCTGGCTGGCGTGTTCGCCTGGGAACTGAGCCAGGACAACGGCGAAATCCTGAGCGCCATGCAGCCGTGAGTGCGATGTCCTCACGACGCATCGCGTCGGTGGACGCGCTGCGCGGCCTGGCCGTGGCGGCCATGCTGCTGGTCAACAACCCGGGCGACTGGGGCGCGGTCTACTGGCCGCTGGAGCATGCGGCCTGGCATGGCTGCACGCCCACCGATCTGATCTTCCCGTTCTTCCTCTTCATCGTCGGCGTGTCCGCCGCGCTTGCTCTCGGGCCGCGCGTGGATGCCGGCGCCGCGCCGGGGCCACTGCGAGCCGCCGTCATCCAGCGCGGCCTGCGCATCGTCGGCCTGGGCCTGGTGTTGCATCTGCTGGCCTGGTGGTTGATGCACAAGCCCGAGTTCCGTGTGCTGGGTGTGCTGCAGCGGATAGGCCTTTGCTTTGCATTCGCGGGCGTGGCGGCCCTCCACCTGCGTGCACGCGGGCAGTGGAGCTTGCTGCTGGCCTTGCTGATCGGCTACGGCGCGCTGCTGCTGTTCGGCAGCCCGACGCTGGACAAGCTCGGCAGCCTGAACCAGCGGATCGACACCTTGGTGCTGGGCCGGTGGGCTTACGAGTGGGATGCGGCAACCGGCATCGCCTTCGACCCCGAGGGCTTGCTGTCCACGCTGGGCGCGCTGGCGACGACGATCTTCGGCCTGCTTTGCGGCGGCCTGCTGCGCCGCGATCAGACACGAGGCCTGCTGTTGACGGGTGTTGCGGCGGCGCTCGTGGGTTGGTGGTGGTCGGGCTGGCTGCCCTGGAACAAGCAGCTGTGGACGCCGTCCTTCGTGCTGTGGACTGGCGGCCTGGCGGCTGTGGCGCTGGCCGCGGCGCATCAGTGGATCGATCGTCTCGGCCATCGCCCCTTGGGTCGCGCCTTTGGGCTGAACGCTATCGGCGCCTATGCCGGAGCCTGGATGTGCACCGTGTTGTTGGCGGCCACCGGCTGGATGGAGCCGCTGTACCGCACCGTGTTCGGGCCGTTGAATCCGCTGATCGGGCCTTATGGCCAGTCGCTGTCGTTTGCGCTCGCCTTCGTCGCGGTTTGGGCCGTGATCGTGTGGGCCCTGGACAAGCGCGGCTGGTACTGGAAGGTTTGAGAACCGGACATGCGAGCATGAGCGACGCCTTCGCCATCCGCATGCCGCCGGACATCCAGTCCGCGCAGCTCGGCGAGCATCAAGTCGTCTTCATCGACAACTTCCTTGAGAACCCACTGGCGATGGTCGAGGCGGCCAGCCAGGCCAACTTCGCGCCATACCCGGACGTGACCGATCGCAAGGGCTACCCGGGCATTCGCGCACCGGTGCCAGCCGACTATTCGGCCCACCTGACCGTGCTGATGGAGCCGCTGATCCGCCTCAACTTTGGCGTGCCCGAGGCGCTTGAGCTGCGCAAGAGCGAATGCGCCTTCTCGCTGACGACGATGCGGCCCGACGAACTCGGCCCGCTGCAGCGCACACCCCACTTCGACGCCAGCACGCCCCACCATATGGCCGTGCTGCTCTACCTCTGCGACGGCGCGCACGGCGGCACCGCCTTCTACTGCCACAAGGCCACCGGCCTGCAGCAGGTCACGGCGGACAACTGCGAGGCCTTCCTCGACACCTACTACGCCGAGCTCAACGCCCGCCCGCCCGCGCGCCGCTACTTCGACGACTCCGACGAGCACTTCGAGTTCCTGGGCATGATGCCTGCCCGCTTCAACCGCCTCGTCATCTACCGCGGCAGCCTGCTTCACTCGGCCGTCGTGAACCCGCAGCTCAGCCTGAGCAGCGATCCGCGCACGGGGCGGCTGACGGCGAATTCCTTCTACGACTTCTAGGCTGCGGTCTGCGCTTCACGCAACAAGGAAAGCCCGGCATTCGCCGGGCTTTTGCATGGCCGGGGGCGTCGATCAGAACTTCGCCGTCAGGCCGATCTTGTAGGTCGTCTCGCCCTTGAAGGACCAGGCTGGGTAGCCGGCCTTCAGCGGGTCCTTGTGCAGGCCGTCGGCCGGCAGGCTGGTGGACATGGCGCCGTACTGGACGTCGTCCTGCTTGGTCAGGTTCACCGCGTCGAAGCTCAGCTTCAGCCACTTGTTGATGTTCCAGCCGAAGCTCGCATCCAGCGTGCCGAAGTTGGCGTGCATGCGGTTGCCGTACCAGTAGGCGTTCTCGCGAATGATGTACTTGGAGCGCCAGTTGTAGGCCAGGCGGCCGAAGTAGTCGGGCGTCTCGTAGTAGCCCACCAGGTTCACGTTGTGCTTGGACGACTGGGTGAACAGGCCGAGCTGGTCGGCGAAGCTCTCCTTGGGCGCCGTGCCTTCGGTGAAGGTGTAGTTCGACACGATGCCGAAGCCGTTCTCGAAGGCATGGTTGGCCTGCAGCTCGATGCCGCGCAGGCGGCCGCCGCCGGCGTTGACGAAGTTCTGCACCGTCCAGTTGTCGACCTTGCTGAACGGGTCGACCAAGCCGATCTTCTGGTTCAGCAGCACATTGGCCGTGATGAAGTTCGAGATGTCCTTGTTGAAGAAGGTCGCCGACAGCACATTGCCCGTGCCGTAGTAGTACTCCAGGCTCAGGTCGATCTGGCTGGACTTCATGGGCTTGAGCTCGACGCTGCCGACCGTCCAAGTCTCGTTGCCGACGCGGTCGTCGTTGTAGCCGGACACCTGGATGCCGAACATGTTGGCGAAGTTCGGCCGCGTGATGGCCTGCGACGCTGCGGCGCGCAGTACCAGGTCCTTGCGCAGGTCAAAGGCGAGGTTGACGCTGGGCAGCACGTCGTTGTACTTGGACTTCTTGACGTCGAAGCCGCGGCCCCAGTTCTCGTTGCCCTCGTAGTCGCCCGCGGCCAGCGGCGTGCCGTCGAACTTGTAGCCCGTGCTCTTCACGTCGGTCGAGATGTAGCGCAGGCCGAAGTTGCCGCGCAGGTTGCCGGCCTCGAAGTCGAACATGCCGTACAGGGCCTGGTTCTTCTCGTTGAGCTCGCTGTAGGCGGAGCGGTCTTCGTTCCAGCCGTTGATGTTCTTCAACGTGCCGGCCACCATGGCGCCGATGTTGGGGCGCGGGATGCTCCAGCTGGCCACGTCGACCGTGCCGTCGAACAGGCTCGCCGTGGGGCTGGTGGCGATGGTGGCGGCCCAGACCGGGCGGTAGGCGCGCTTCTCGAAGGTGTGGTCAGCAAAGCGCACGCCGGTCTTGAGGGTGTTGATGGCGCCCCAGTTCAGGTCGAAGGTGGCGTCGAACTGGGCGTACTTCTCCTGGTCCTTGTTCGGTCCCTGCGACGTGGCCCAGGTCTGCGGGCCCAGCTGCGAGGGCAGCTGAGCCGCGGTGAAGGACTGGCTGGACGTCGGGCTGATGACGATCTGGTGGCCGGTCGCGTCGATGGTGCCTTGCCAGTTCGGGCGCGCGAAGCCCGCATCCCAGTTGCCGGCCTGGAAGTTGGCCGTCAGCGACGTGCCGCCCTTGGCCTTGGTCGTGCCGGCGACGAGGTCGAACTTGGCGCCGTCGAGCTTGTAGTGGCCGTCGAAGGTGATGCTGTCGGACGTCATCTGGGCGGCGCGCGCCCAGACCTGGAAGAACTGGTCGGGCAGCGGTTTGGCGGCGGTGGTCGTGCTATGCACGCACATGCCGGTGGGGTTCCAGGCCGACTTCACGTCCGTGTTGCGCTTGTCGCAGTTCGGGTCCTGGAAGATGTAGTCGCTGCTGTTGGAGCTGTCGCCCACGAGCTTGAGCTTGAGCAGGTTCAAGCCGAGGTCCAGGCCTTGCGCTGGGCGGGCTTGCAGCGTCAGGTTGATGGCGTCGCGCTTGCGGTCCTGGATGAAGGCGGTGGGCGCCACGTCGCCCGACCAGCGGTTGTCGGCCTCCACGCCACGGCGGATATAGGAGCCGTCGGCATGGRCCGCGGCTGCCAGCACGCCAAAGGTCTTGGCCTCGTTCTTCCAGCTGTATAGGCCCGAGACTTCCTTCTCGGCGTCGCTGATGGTGCCCTTGCCGTACTTGACGCTGACGAAGCCGCTGTTGGCGGCCATGTCCAGCGGCTTGCGGGTCTTGACGATGACCGTGCCGCCGATGCCGCCTTCGGTCAGGTCGGCCTGCGAGGACTTGTAGACCTCCATGCCGCCGATCAATTCAGAGGGCAGCAGGGAGTAGTTGAAGGAGCGGTCGATGTCGAGCTGGTCATACCAGCCCGTGGACGCGACGGTCTGGCCGTTCAGCGTCGTGTAGGTCATCTGCGGGTCGGAGCCGCGGATGGACACCGTGGCACCCTGGCCGAAGGCACGGCCCACGGACACGCCGGGGATGCGGCCCAGGGCCTGGCCGACGTCGGAGTCGGGCAGCTTGCCCACGTCCTCGGCGGAGACGGCATCGACGACGGCGCTGGCGTTCTTCTTGATCGTGGCGGCGGATTGCAGCGAGGCCCGGATGCCTGTAACGACCACCTGCTCGAGCTGGGCCGGCGTGTTCGCCGGTGCGGGCGCCACCGCCTCTTGTGCCTGGGCAGCCATGCTCAGCAATGTCAAGGCCGCAGCGGCCGCGATGGGGGTCGGTTTGACCTTCATGAACTAATCCTTGTTGTGGCCAATGATTCGGGTGGGGTGGCCGCCGTTGGCCTATGCGTACCACCTTGAGTCCGGTTGCCGCCCTTGTCTGGTTCTGATTTGCGTACAACCAGTGCAATGCCACTATAGATTTTGATAACGCCACTTTGCTACCAATCGAGTCTGGGTAGTTTCCCGGATGGCTTGGTCGTGCCTATGAAGCAGGGGCAGATTGCCCTGTAGGAGGCTCACCTCGCATGGTCAATTGGTATCTGACTGGTGCCGGAACTCGGCCGAGGATCCTGTTGTGCGGTGGCGACGACGCGCTGGCAGCTAGGCGGTTTCATGGCAAGTGGCCTTGATCTGGTACAGGGTTTGCCGGAGGCGCCCCGCGTGCGGCAAGCCGGGACAATGGCGGCCCAGGAGCTGTTGCTCCAAGACCCGATGTGGCAGACATGAACCCGGTTGAAAGTTGGTCGGCGGCCGACGAGCCGCAGCTCAAGGAGCGCCTGGAGCAGCGGGCTGAACCCGTGCTGCTGAAGGGCCTGCTGGCAGGCTGGCCCGCCGTGCAGGCCGGGCGCGAGACGGCTTTGAGCATCTGCGACTACCTGCGCCGCTTTGACCGGGGCGTCGAGGTCATGGCCACCAAGACGCGCGCCGCGGCGCGTGGCGTCATGGGCTACAACGACGGCCTGACCGACTTCGCCTTCGTCAAGGCGCGCATGACGCTGCCCGAGTTCATGGCGGCCCTGCAGGCCTACTTGGCCGTAGACGGCGCGCCGTCCATTGCCGCGCAGTGCGCCAAGGTCAGCGACGTCATCCCGGGCTTCCTGGATGAGAACCTGCTGCGCGCCTTGCCCGGCGTGATCCCCAACTTCTGGCTGGGCAATGCGCTGACGGTGCCGGTGCATCACGACCACCCCTACAACCTCGCCTGCGTGGTGGCCGGGCGCCGGCGCTTCACGCTGTTCGCGCCGCAGCAGGTGGGCAATCTCTATATCGGGCCGCTCGAGCACACGCCGTCGGGGGCGCCCATCTCGGTCGTGCATCCAAAGTCGCCGGATTTCGAGCGCTACCCGCGCTATCGCAAGGCGCTGGCGTCTGCACAGGTTGCCGAGCTGGAGCCGGGCGATGCGCTCTACATCCCGCCGCTCTGGTATCACCAGGTCGAGGCGTTGGAGAAGGTCAACCTGTTGATCAACTACTGGTGGCCCGTGGCCGGTGCCAAGGACTTGCCTGCGCCAGCGCACGCGCTGCTGCAGGCCATCCAGGTGCTGAACGCGCTGCCCGCAACGCAGCGCGACGCCTGGGCGGCCATGTTCGAGCACTATGTAGTGCAGCGCGAGCAGGAGCCGGCGGGACACATCCCCGAGGCCTGGCATGGCGTGCTGGCGCGGCGACGCTGAGGACGGATTCCATGCGGCCCATGAAGGAAGTTGACGACATCACGCGGGAGCGCTTCGAGCGCGACGTGCTGCCCGCCTACGAGCCGGTGGTGATGCGCGGCGCGGTGCGGCACTGGCCGTTGGTGGCGCAAGGGCGTGCAGGCCTGGAGCCCTGCCTGCAATACCTGATGAGCTTCGACGGCGGCAAGCCCGTGGACGCCGTGCTGGCCAAGCCCGAACCCACGCGGGCCTTCAGCTACAAGCCCGACCTGGACGGCTTCAACTTCATGCGCGACAAGCGGCCCTATGCCGCCTTGTTCGAGCAGCTCTGGCGCTACAGCCACTTCCCCGACCCGCCGAGCCTGGCGGCGCAAAGCGCATTGGTGTCGGAGGCCTTGCCGGGCCTGGAGTTGGCCAATGTTTTGCCGCTGCTGGACGCCGCCGTGCCACCGCGCATCTGGATCGGCAACCGTGCGACGGTGCCCGCGCACTTCGACGATTCCCACAACATCGCCTGCGTGGCAGCCGGCCGCCGCCGTTTCACGCTTCTGCCGCCGGCCTGCGCACCGCTGCTCTACCTGGGCCCGCCCGACTACGCGCCCACGCCGGCGCCGATGTCAGTCGTGCCTGATCTGCACCGCGCCGACCCGGCGCAGTTCCCGTTGTTAGACGAAGCCCTGACGCACGCCGTGGTGGCCGAGTTGGAGCCGGGTGACGCGATCTACATGCCGCCGTTGTGGTTCCACCAGGTCGAGTCGCTGGCGCCGCATCTGAACATCCTGATGAACTATTGGTGGCGGCCGCTGGCCGCGCCGCAGCGCCCGGATGACCTGCACCTGGCGGCTATGCGGCTGGCCATGCTGGCGCTGCGGCATCTGCCCGACGGTGAACGTGAAGGCTGGCGCGCCTTGTTCGCGCACTATGTGTTCGGCGCGCGGGGCGAGGGGCTGGCGCATATCCCCGCAGGCCAGCGCCATCTGTTCGGCGACATCGACGCGGCGGCCGATGCCGTCGTGCGCAAGGACATCCTCGACCGGTTGCGGGGAGGCGCTGAATAGGCCTCCGCGATGCGGCGCGCCCTGGTTTGGGATGGGCTGCAAGGCGCAAAGCGCAGCCATAGCTTGACTATGGCGAGCATTTGCAACGCCGCAGGCCGCCCAAAGCAGGGATGCGCCGTGCGCGAGGGTCTGTTCAGCGCCTCCCTTGCTACCAGGTGTAGATCTGCAAGGCCTTGTCGCCGACACCCGGCGGGATGTTGGCCAGCAGCTCGCGGTGGTCAGGAAAGTTCGTCGCGCTGCGCTGGATGAAGTCGTCCACCGCCTCCAGCCGGTGGCGCGCCTGGTGCTCTGTCGGCGGCTGCAGGTCCTGCGCATCCGGAAAGATGCCCATGCCCGCCAGCAGCGCGTACCAGGACACGGCCGGGTAGCCGCCGCCGAAGCGGCCCGTCTTGAGGGCGGCGACCAGGGGCTTGCGCGACATCCACGTCATCAGAACGCCTTGCAGCGAGTCCGACAGGTGCATGTTCTCGGCGTTCTCGCGCCAGTAGTCGGTGTCGGTGCGCGAGTTGGTCTTGTAGTGCGCGACGATGTAGTCGCGGGTGTTCTCGAAGCGCTTGTGCATGGCGGCGTTGAACGCGTCCTGCGAGGCCGTGCCGAGGTCGCCTTTCTCCAGCACCTCCACCAGCATGGACGCCGTGACCTGCACGAACAACAGGGCCGTGGCCTCCAGCGGCTCGATGAAGCCCTGCGACAGGCCGATGGCCACGCAGTTGCGATTCCAGACCTTGGCCATGCGGCCCACGCGCATCTTGAGGTGGCGGGCGGGGATGTCGGCATCCAGCAGGCCCAGGTGCTGGCGCAGCTCGGTCTCGGCTTCGTCTGCCGAGCAGTGCGCGCTGCTGTAGACATAGCCATTGCCCTGGCGCTGGGTGAGCGGGATCTTCCACGCCCAGCCGTGGCGCAGCGCGGTGGACACGGTCTGCGACTCGATGGGGCCTTCAAGCGGCGTCGGCATCGCCACGGCCGCGTCGTTGAAGAGGTTCTCCCCGAAGCCGATGAAGGGCGTCTGCAGGGCCTTGCCAATCATCAGCGATGCAAAGCCGCTGCAGTCCACGAAGAAGTCGGCGGCCAGGGCCTCGCCGTCATCGAGCTGGAGCCGGTCGATGTCGCCGCGCTCGTTGAGCAGCACCTGGGTGACGTGGCGCCGCAGGTGGGTCACGCCGCGCTCCACCGCCTTGCGGCCGAGGAATTGGCCGAGCAGGGTTGCGTCGAAGTGATAGCCGTACCAGACGTCGAAGGGGAAATTGGGCAGCGCGCGCGGGCCGCGGGCCTGGCGCGCCAGCGCCGCGGACGTGAAGAAGCGGTCCGGGTGGGCGTACACGTCGGCACCGTCGAGCCGCGCGTGCACGTTGTCGACGAAGGGATGCATGGTCATGTTGTCCAGCATCGACACGAAGGGGTGGAAGTAGCGCTCGAAGCCGGGCTTGGTCGACCAGCCATCAAAGGTGATGCCGCTCTTGTAGGTGGCGTTGCAGGCGGGCATCCACTCCGACTCTTCGATGCCCAGGATCTCGAAGAAGCGGCGCAGCCAGGGCGTCGAGCCCTCGCCCACGCCGATGATGCCGACTTGGGGGCTCTCCAGCACGGTGATCTTGAGGCGCGGCCCATAGGCCGTGGTGGCCAGCATCAGCGCCGTCATCCAGCCCGCCGAGCCGCCGCCGACGACGCAGATGTGCTTGACCGGCGGCGGCGCATCGGTGCTGCCGCCCAGGGGGCGGGCGGCGATGTACTGGTCGATGAGGGTGGCGGTGTCGCTCATGAGGGCATTGGAATGGAAAAGGGGAGCGTGTTGAGCGCTCCCCTCGGGGTTGCTGCGGGCCGCAGCGCCGGGCCGCTCCCAAGCCGGCCCGCCTGGCGATGCTTGGCGGTCGATCCGCCAAGCAT
>NZ_JBFUMN010000050.1:0-37661 GCF_054049335.1 Roseateles sp. P5_E1 | reverse complement strand
CCAAGTCGGTGAACGAAATGCGCCGGCGCAAACCCATCAAGACCGTTTGCCTGGCCCAGCTCGACATCACGCCGCGCGACCACCGCGAGGGCTTCCCTGGCCTGGACATGAACGAATGGTTCGGGCTGGACATCCGCTTCACCGTCAACATGCCGCAGGACCTCACCATGGATCTCATGCTGCTGTCCGACGATGGGGCCATCCTGACCGTGGATGACGTGGAGGTGATCAACAACGACGGCATCCATGCGGCTTATCCGCTGATGGAAACCGTGAAGCTGGCCAAGGGCCTGCGTAATTTCCGTGTGCGTTACTTTCAGGGGCCTGGCTACGGTCTCGCGCTGATCCTGGGTTGGAAGAAGCCAGACGGCAAGGACTACCAGTACATCCCCCGCCGGCTGCTCGGGCGCCCGCCGGCCGCAGCCGCAGCCGCCTCGGCCCCGCAGTAGGCACGGCGACATTCGACGGTCCCAGGGAGAACACAAGATGAAGAAGACACAGAAGGATCAGGCCAGCCACCGAACGCGCAATGCGGTGGGCGCCGCGGTGCTGCTGCTTGCCGGCGGCGCCGCTGCCTGGCTGTACGGTCACAAGCCGGCCGGCGAAGCACCGGTTGCCGTGCAGGCTTCGGCGCCCGTAATGCCCGCAGCGCTCGCAACACCAGCCGAAGCAGCCAGCGCCGCAGCCGTCGCGGTCCAGGCAGTACCGACGCCTGCCGCGAGCAGGCCCGTGCTGCCCGGTCGCGCCAATGTCGCAGCACCGCCCGAAGGCGAATCGCCGACCGAGTCGCTGCGCAAGGTGCAGCTGGGCCTGAACGGCGGGACTGCGGAGGATGCGCTGAAAGCGGCCCAGACGCTTCAGCATTGCTCAATGATGTCCAAGGTCCCGGAAGCCCTCTTCGCCCTCCGCGATCAACCGGACCTGATGCCAGCCAATGTCAAGAAGGCGCTCAAGGACATGGGCGGCGAGGAGGGCGTGAGCAACGAGACGATCACCAACGCCCAGCGCGAGCAGCGTCGCTGCCAGGTCTTTGACGCCGCCACGCTGGCGCGCAGCGGTGAGCTCCTGCAAAAAGCCTATGAGGGCGGTGCTGCAGGAGCGGCGATGGCCTATCTGCAATCGCTGGAGTCGCCCGACGCCAAGGGCAAGGCGGACCCGGCGCTGCTCGCCAGGCTGCAGGCCGATGTGCGCAAAGCTGCGCTGGCGGGTGATCGCAACACATTGATGTCGTTTGCCATGGCATCGGGCGATATGGCGCGCGACCTGGGCATTACGCCGACACAACGTAGCGGCTATAAGAATGCCTATCTGCAGATCACGGAAGAGCAAATTCCGGGCATGGCAAAGGGGATGGAAAAGGTAATCGATGCGGTATCACAGATGAACCCGTCGGCACCCCTCACCGCCGCGCAGCAACGCGAGGCCGACGCGCTGGCAAAACAGGTGGTCGACACTTGGCGGCGCGGCCGCAAGGGTTGATCACTTCGGAAACAAGCACTCCAAATGCAATACACCAAGACCCTGGCCACCATCGCCCTGTTGGCACTCGCCACCGCCGCTCCGGCGCAAGGCGTCGAGACCGTCACGCCTGATCGGGCGCGCGCCAACTTTGGCCGCCCGATCACCCTCGCCGCCGACGACGTGCGTGCCTTCCCCGCGCCGTCCGCCGGCTTCGCCGACCCGCGCGCCGGCGTGGCGCCGGGGCGCATCGAGGAGCTGAGCTACGCCTCCGGCGTCACCGGCACGCGGCGCTTGGCCGTCGTCTACCTGCCGCCCGGCTACTCGGCGCAGCAGCGCTACCCGGTGCTCTACCTGCTGCACGGCATCGGCGGCAACCAGCACGAATGGCAAGGCTATGTGCGGGCCAACACCGTCCTGGACAACCTGATTGCCGACGGCAAGGCGCTGCCGATGATCGTCGTCATGCCCAATGGCCGCGCGCTGCCCGACGACAGCTCGCCGCCCGCGGACCGCGTGTTCACGGCGGAGAACGCGGCCGGGTTTGCCAAGTTCGAGCGCGACCTGATCGAGTTCCTGATCCCGGCGGTCGACGCCAAGTACCCGACGCTGGCAGACCGCCAGCACCGTGCGCTGGCCGGCCTGTCGATGGGCGGCGGCCAGTCGCTGAACTTCGGCCTGGCCCACCTCGACACCTTTGCGTCAGTGGGCGGGTTCTCCTCCGCACCCAATACCAAGCCGGCCACCGAACTGCTGCCCGACCCTGCCGCCGCGCGGCGCCAGCTCGCGCTGCTCTACCTGTCCTGCGGCAACAAGGACGGCCTGATCAACGTCTCACAGACCGTGCACCGCGCGCTGAAGGAGCGCGGCATCCCGCACCTGTGGAACGTGGACGAGTCCGGCCATGACCGCGAGAGCTGGGCCGAGAACCTCTTCCACTTCTCGCAGCGGCTGTTCCGCTGAGCAGGATCCCGATCTACATGCTCAGGCTCGCATTCACCGCGCTGCTCGGCGCGCTCATGCTGTCAGGCGGCGCTTCCACCGCTTCCACCGCGCCTGAAGCGCCGGCCGTCAAGCCGCGCCTCGTCGTCCTCACCGACATCGAGAACGAGCCGGACGACACCCAGTCCCTGGTGCGGCTGCTGCTCTACGCCAACGACATCGAGCTGCGCGGCCTCGTGGCCACGACCTCGGTGCACATGAAGCAGGGCGTGCATCCCGAGTCGATCAAACGGTTGATCCAGCACTACGCCCAGGTGCTGCCAAGGCTGCGCCAGCACGACCGCGCCTACCCCGATGCCGCGCAGCTGCTGGCTCGCGTCGTGACGGGGCAGCCCGGCTACGGCCTGCAGGCCATCGGTGACGGGCGCGACAGCCCCGGCTCCGAGCTGCTGCTGCGCGAGCTCGAACGCCCCGACCCTCGCCCGCTGTGGGTCAGCGTCTGGGGTGGGGCCAACACGCTGGCGCAGGCCCTGCACAGCCTGCGCCGCACGCACCCGAAAGCAGCCGTCGACGCGGCCGTCAGCCGCCTGCGCGTCTACACCATCTCCGACCAGGACGACACCGGCGCCTGGCTGCGCCGCGAGTTCCCGGGCCTCTTCTACATCGTCAGCCCCGGCAGCTATGCGCGCCCCACCTGGGCCGCGATCCACCGCGAGATCGAGGGCATCGACAACCAGCACGTCAGCAACGCCTGGATCGTCCGCAACATCCAGCAGGGCCACGGCCCGCTGGGCGCCGCCTACCCCGACATCGCCTACGGCATGGAAGGCGACACGCCCTCCTTCCTCGGCCTCATTCCCAACGGCTTGAACGCGCCCGAGCACCCGAACTGGGGCGGCTGGGGCGGGCGCTACGAGCAGTACACGCCGCGCCGCGAGGACACCGACCCGGACGGCTTCACCGGCGGCGTGCCCGTCGAGACCGAGACGCGCCCGATCTGGACCAATGCCGTGGATCGCTTCCGGCCCGTTGTTCCTGCAGCTTACGGCCGCCCCGTCAAGGCCGGGGAGCGTGAGTTCAACGATGCGCTCGTGACGCTGTGGCGCTGGCGCGAGGCCATCCAGAACGACTTCGCCGCCCGCATGCTGTGGACGACGCGTGCGCCTGCCGAGGCCAACCACGCGCCGGTCGTGCGCCTGGCCCATGCCACCGAGCTGCATGTACGCGGCGGCGACTGGGTCGCCCTCGACGCCAGTCCCAGCAGCGACCCCGACGGCGACAGCCTGAGCTTCCTGTGGCTGGCCTACCCCGAGGCCGGCACGCTGAAAGCCCCGCTGCCGCTGGGCACCGAGGTTCAAGCCCGCATCGGCCTGCGCACACCCGAGGTGGACGCGCCGGCCACCGCCCACGTCATCGTGCAGGTCACCGACAAAGGCACACCCGCCCTCACCCGCTACCAGCGCGTCATCCTGCATATCGAGCCGAAGGCCCCATGACGCGTCGACAACGCCACGCGGCGCGCTGGCTCGCCCTCGCCGCGACCGGCTGGTTGACGGGATGCGTGATCAACGCAGCCAAGCCCTACGACGGCGCGGCGCTGGATCCGCACGGTGAGCGCGCCATCGCCGTGGTCGGCGTCACGGTTGATCGCCCGTGGCGCTTCGAACGGTTCGGGGTGGTCCTGGACCAGTACGACGTGACCCAGCAAAAGATCACGGGCAATTGCTTTTCGTACAACCGGATCGAGGCCGGCGCGCCCGGCGTCGCTGGGCCGACACGCTTCTTCGCCTTCGAGGTGCCCGCAGGTCACTACATCTACAGCGCCTTCAACCGTAGCAACGAAGTCGGCGGCGCCCAGTTCCCAGAAGGTAACCGGGCATTCCATCTGCCAGCGGGGCGGGCCGTGTACATCGGCAACTTCGTGCTCGACAAGGACACCATCACGCTACGCCGTGACACCGCAGAGGCCCGCGCCGCACTCAAGCAAACCCTGCCGAAACTGGCCGCACAAGTGGAGATTGCGGCCGCAGTCACGGCGGCTCCGGCCCGGCCGTTCATGTGCACGCCCTGACAGCCTTGCTCACGTTCCCGCGTCGATCAACAGATCCGCGACCTTCGAACCATCGCCGAACATGAAAAACATCTCGTTGAAGTTTCTCCTTGCGCTGCTATTGGGCGTCGCCTTCGCTTCACCCAACGACGCCTGCACGATTTTTGTGCTCACCGATGCAAGAAAAACGTTGTTCTTCAACAATGAAGACTATTCCAATCCAGTCACCCGCATCTGGTTCCTGCCAGCTGAAAAGGGCTACCACGGGGTGGCCTATGTCGGATTCGACAACGACTGGGCACAGGGAGGCGTCAATACCGCCGGCTTGGCCTTTGACTGGGTGGCCGGATTCGCAGAGCCGTACGTACCCGACCAACAATTGCTCAGGGTTCGAGGCAACCCCAGCGAACGGATGCTGGAGAGTTGCGCAACGGTCGAGGAAGCCATCGCGTTTTATCGGAAATACCGGGAGCCCAGCTTTTCAACTGCCCGGATCATGATTGCCGACAAGACCGGCGCCTCGGTCATCATCGGCGCCCGAAACGGGCAGATCCATCTCGACAGGTCGGTCCAGTCAAGGGGCTTCGGCTATGGGCAGCAGGCACTCGCGGAGTTGCTGAAAAAGGATCTAAAGCCCACGTTGGAAAACGGCTTGCCGATCCTGGATGCCAGCAAGCAGCAAGGCGAATTCGCGACCAAGTATTCCAGCGTTTACGACCTGCAGTCCGGCGACATCGTCATTGCCTCCTCTGTCAATCCGCAGTCTTCCATCACGTTGAGTCTGGAAAAGGAATTGGCGAAAGGCGGCCATTACCATGACATGGCTCAACTGCCCGCGCAGCAGAGCCAGCCCCTCCTGCCGCTGCGGCCGGGCATGAAGCGGCATCTCGCTGACGGGTACACACCCATTCCCGACCCGGACCCGCTCATCGACCAACGATTCAGAACCATCTTCGCGGACGCTGCCGGTGGAACGCTGAAGGCCGATCAGTTTTCGGAGGCGTTGTGGGCCCAACTCGGCCCCAACGCAAAAGCCACTCAGGAAGAGTTCAAGCGGATGGGGAAACTGCAATCGTTCGTTCTTCTTGAACGCAACGAGACAGGCCATCAACGAAGCTACCTGTACCTGGCTGATTTCGAGGCCGTCAGCATCCTGCAGCGCTTGGTGCTCGACGACAAGAATCGGCTGGCGGGCTTGGCATCGGAAGGCACGAAGCAAAACCCCAGGTAGCGGCTCTGCTCGTTGGCGCGTCGCAAGCTGAGCCGGAAAGCTCACCTGGCCGCTGGAGAGTCCCTATGGTCGCGACAGCGTCCGCGAGACCGTCTCTGTGCACGCCCTGATTCGCCATTGCCTAGCGCACTCTTCTCCATGCCGGAAGCCGGGCCTTACCAAGGCAACCGCGACTGGCCACGGCGGCCGCACCGCGAAGCGTCGCGTGCCGACCTGGCTGTCGCTAACCAGACCTTCGTACAGACGCGAAGTCGAGTAAAGACAACAGCGGCAGTGATTCCGCCGCGCGCTGACGACGAAAATCGGACCCGCGGCGTCTCACTCGCCTCTCACACATCGAAAAGGAATTTCCCATGCGCAACGGACCCTGGGCGAACACGCTCGCTGCCGCCCTCTGTCTGCTGTCGGCCTGCTCCGCTGGCGCCCAGCAATCCGGCCCGACGAATCTGGAACCGCGCGTGGTGGTGGCCGGCAAGAGGGGCGACCTCTCCGCGTGGTTCCGGGCCGAAAGCCAGCGCTTCGTCGTGTACTCCGACGCCAGCCAGGAAGACGTCACCCAGCTGCTGGACAACCTGGAGAAGCTCGACCATCTGCTGCGCATCTACACCCAGCCCCTGCGCCAGGCCGAACAGCCGGAACCCAAGCTGACGCTGTACTACCACAGCCGCGCCTCGGCCCTGGGTGAGATCGACGCCAGCGTGCCGGCCGATGCCGTGGGCCTGTACAGCAGCTGCACCTCCGGCGTCCAGGGGTTCGGGGTGCATCTGGAACGCGTCCCCAGCCTCCGCGACGAGCAGCTCGACAAGTCCCCGCTGAACGACACGCTGTCCTATGTCTTCGAGGCGTATGCGCGGCACTTTCTCTATCGCCATACGGACATCCGCACCCCGACGTCGTTCATCGATGGCTTCGCGCAGTACTTCTCCGCAGTGCGGTTCTCGGAAAAGCAGATGGTGGTGGGTCGAACACCGAAAGCCATCGCCCGCTACCTGAAGTTCATCGATGACGGCCGAAGGTACAGCCTCGAATACGACGACGTCCTGCAACACAGGCTCGCCAACGCCCACAACTACGCCGGCGACGCTGGCGTGCGCCTGGAGTTCGAGGCGAAGTCCTGGCTGTTGACGCACTACATGCTGTCGTCGGAAGACAGGCGCAAGCGCCTGAACCGGTATCTCGGGCTCGTCGACCGCGGCGCTTCCCCGACGACGGCCTTTGAACGGGCCTACAACGTCAAGGCATCCGAGATCAGCGCGGTGATGTGGCGGTATGGCCTTCGGGGCATGGAGGCCCTGCGGGTGGCACAACCATCCCTTCCGGCTGCACGGCTGAGGTTCCATGCGCTGCCCCGCGCTGCGGGCGAATTCGTGCTGGCGGATGCCGCCTTGAAGGCGTGCCCGAACCGGCCAACCGGGGAGGCGCTGCTGAAGAAGGTCGCCGGCCTGGCGGTGCAGTTCCCGAACGACGACCTGGCCCGCCTCACCTTGAGCCGGGCGCAGATCGACTGGGGGAACCCGCAGGAAGCCTTGCCGGCGCTGAATGCCGTCCTGCAAGGGGATGACGCCAACTTCGAGGCCCGGTATCTGTTGGGCATGGCTAATCTGCGCCTGGCCGAGCGCAACGAGGGTGATGCCAGGCGCGCCTATCTCCAGGCCGCCCAGGGCCATCTGCAGCGCGCCCGCGGCTTGAATCCGCAATCGCCTGAAGCTGCCTTGGCCGTCTTCAAGACCGAAGTGGCCGCCACGGATGCCCCAGACAGTGCTGCGCTGCAGGGTGTCATCTCGGCCTGGCAGACCGCGCGCGAAGTCGACGCGCTCGCGCGTTCCGCAGCGCTGGCCTACGCCTATGCCGGCAATGCAGACGAGGCACACCAGACTCTCGTTTCGCTAGTACAGAACATGCGCGACGAGCCCACGGCTCAATGGGCCAGGCAGTGGCAGGGTCGCCTCAACGCAGGCGTAACCCGTGGCGACATCCTCGCCGAGATGCGCCGCGACTCCGTGCCCGACGCGCCCTTCAAGGAGTGGACGGTCGACAAGGAAAGCGTGATGCAAAAGGTGGAACTCAGCTACGCCCTGGAGATGGCGCAACCCTTCATCAAAGCCACGCAGGAGCAACAAGGCAAGGCCGGGCAACCGGCAAGTGACCTCAGCGGCGGCAACCGGAAGAGGTAGGGCTGCGAACATCGCGCTGCAGGTACCGGTCACGCACCTGAGCGGTCGCGGACGGGGCCCGCTTGCCGATCCTCAGTCGTTACGCGCTCAGTGCCCAGTTCCAAGCTTGAACACGCCAACCACCTCGGTCAGGCGCCGCGCCTGCTGACTCAGGCTATCCGCGGCAGCCGCCGATTCCTCCACCAGCGCCGCGTTCTGCTGGGTCACCTGATCCAGCTGGTTCACGGCGTTGCTGACCTCTCCGATGCCAACGCTCTGCTGGTCCGCGGCGGCGCCGATCTCTGCAATCAGCGTCGCGACCTGCTGCACGTTGCGCACGATCTCTTCCATCGTCACGCCTGCACCTTCGACGAGCCGCACGCCGGCATCCACCCGCTCCACGCTCTCGCCGATCAATACCTTGATTTCCTTGGCCGCGGTCGCGGCGCGCTGTGCCAACGTGCGCACCTCGCCCGCAACAACCGCGAATCCGCGGCCATGCTCGCCCGCTCGCGCAGCCTCGACGGCGGCATTCAGGGCCAGGATATTGGTCTGAAAGGCGATGCCGTCGATCACGCCGGTGATGTCGGCAATCTTGCGCGAGCTGGCACTGATGTTCCCCATGGTCGTGACCACCTCCGAGACGACCGCGCCGCCTCGCGTCGCCACCTTGCTGGCGGCACCAGCCAATGCAGCGGCCTCACGCGCGGACGCAGCGCTGCGCTGAACGGTGGCCGTGAGCTCCTCCATCGACGAAGCGGTCTCCTCCAGATTGGAGGCCTGCTCTTCAGTGCGCTGGGACAGGTCCGCGCTGCCGGTGGCGATTTCCTGCGAACCCGTCGCGATCGATTCGCTGCTCAGGCGCACCTGATCCACGATGCGCACCAGGCTCTGATTCATCGAATGCAGCGCCAGCAGCAGTTGGCCCGTTTCGTCCCGGCCATGCGACTTGATCTCCGAGGTCAAGTCACCGGACGCAACGGTCTCGGCGACGTGCAGCGCCTCGGCGATCGGCCTCGTGATTGAACGGCTCAGCAAGACGGCGATCAGGGTTGCAAGGCCCACGGCGACAGCCGACAGCAGGATCATGAGGAACTTCGCTGCAGCGGCGGTTTCCTTGGCCTCGGCGCCAAACTGCTCCATGCTCTCGGTCTGGGACTTGGCGAACTCCTCGACCGCATGCAGATAGACGCCTTGCACCGGCAGGATGCCGGTGATGAGTTCTGTGCGCCCGTCCTCGACCTTTCCGGCCTTGATCATTTCAATCAGAGGCGCCTGGTGTTCCTTGAATTTCGCCCGGCCGTCGACCAGCGCCTGCAAGGCCGCTCGGCCCCGCTCGCTGTGCACGGTAGCCGTCAGCTTCTGGATGGCGTCGTTCACCACGGGCACGGAGGCCTCGATCTTGGCCAGCTCCTTGTCGACAACCCCTTTGTCGGAGGCGATCAATGCCGTCCTGATGGCTCGCAGCTGCGCGTTCACCTCGTTCTCGATGAGGTGAGCCAGCGACACCTTGACGAAACGGTCGTGCAGGATGATTTCGGTGCTGCCATTCACCGCGTTGATCTTCGTCACGCCGATGATGGCCAGCGCGGCCAGCAACGCGATGACCATTGCAAATCCCGCTGTCAGACGGGTCCCAATCTTCCAGTCTGTCGCAGCTTTCATGGCCGCCTCCTGTTGGTATGAGAGAACTGGTCTGCATCGCCAGACCACCGATTTATACGACTACTTGAGCCCCAATGCCCACGCGATGCCGCCCAGCACGTGACTTTGGAAGGCTGGCATGAGCCACACATGCTCGTTGTGGCCCAGCGCTGTGTAGAACACCCGGCCCTTGCCGAAGTTCCGGCACCAGGAAATCGGAAAGTGCCCGGGCGCGTGGGTGTTCGGATGCCGATCCAGCACGAGCAGATCGTGCACGCCAGCGGGGTCATGGTTCTTGAAGACGTAGATCTCCTCAAGCTTGCCATCAAGGGTCCAGGTGGCGGGCAGATGGCGGTTCGCCGGGTGCGAGGCGTCGCGGTTGAGGGCTTCGATGCTCACCTGCTCGCGGTGATAGTCGAACTCGCCGCCCAGCATGTCGATGTAGGGGCGGTAGGCGTGCAGGGTGTCGGTGGCGCTGTGAATGCCGATGAAGGCGCCGCCGTCCCTGATCCACTGGATGAAGGCCTCCTTGTCGGGCAGTGGCAGCTCGCCCGTGGTGCTGGCGAAGACGATGCCGTCGTAGCGCTTCAGCGCCGCAGGATTCAGCTTGCGCTCCAGCATGGTTCTGACCTGCTCGGCGTAGACCGCCGCAGCGGTGCCTTCGACGGGCGTGACGGCCGCCAGCTCCACGTCAAACGAGCCGGACGACTGTCCGAGCGACGCCAGCACGCGTTCCGCCGTCTCGATGGAGCTGTGGCGAAAGCCCATCGTCGTCGTGACGATGAGGAGCTTCTTGGGCGGCGCGGCCAGGGCGTCGGTGACCACCCCGCAAGCCATGGCGGCGAGGCATGTGAGCCAGATAAAGCATTTCATCGGTCAATCTCCAATTGGGTGAGATTCAGAGGCCGCCGTCCCCGCTCTGGCATCGGACGGTCTCAGCTTCGGCTTTCGGCGGCGGCGGCGGGCAGTGTGACTGACGCATCGAATGACAGCGCGGCGAAGGCGAAGGGAATGCGGCGGCGCAGCGTCATCCTGCACACCAGCAGGCCCATCACGAACGAGCAGGCGAGGCGGATGAGCGCCACCCAGAAGCATGAGCATTACTCAAGGCCTCACCCGGGCTTCGCCCACGCGGCCTCGTCCGACCTTTGCAGGGCCGTGACGCCGACACGGCCGGCACGGGTGGATTCCTAAGCTCAGCGGCGTGGCACCTGCCCTGTCGAGGGCATGACGCTGCCACCCATCAAGCCAAAGGAGATCCCCATGACGAAGCAAATCCGCACCTCCCGCCTTTTGTGTGCCCTCGCACTGGTCGGCCTCGCCGGCGCGGCTTCGGCCAATCTGACCAAGCCGGTCTATTCGCAAGCCAAGGATGAGGTCAAGGCCATGTTCAAGGCCGAGCGCGACAAATGCGGTTCCCTTGCGGGCAATGCCAAGGACGTGTGCGTCGAGCGCGCCAAGGCTCATGAAAAGGTCGCCCTGGCCAACCTCGAATACCAGTACACAGGCACGGTCAAGGATCACAACGATTACCTGGAGTCCCGCTACGAGGCACGCTACAAGCTGGCCAAGGAAATGTGCGATGACAAGTCCGGCAATGCCAAGGACGTCTGCGTCGCCGAAGCCAAGGCCGAGCATGACAAGGCCAAGGCCGACCTGAAGGCCAACAAGGCGGTCGCGTCCGCGCAGTCAGATGCGCTTGAGACCAAGCTGAAGGCCGACTACAAGGTCGCCAACGAACGCTGCGATTCGCTATCGGGCGACGCCAAGGACAGCTGCCAGGCCAGCGCCAAGGCCCGCTACTTCCAGTGATGAGGCGCCACCGCTGCGATACCGCAGCGGTGGCATGACGAAAAAACGCCGGCTCTCGAGCCGGCGTTCTCGCACCTGGAGAAACGTTCAATGCGCCGCACTGGCCGCGGCGGGCATGCCGTCCGCCACCGCGACCACTCGCCCCGCCTGCGGCAGAGTCAGGCGGTTATCCACGCCACGCACGCCCTGTGGGGCTCCGGCCAGCACCGTGGCGCGCTCCTTGGCGGCCGCATCGGGGGCCGGGCCTTCCAGACGCACGATGCCGCCTGTCGTCGTCACCTCAATCCGCGGCGCGCTGAGGGCCGGGTCGGCAGCAAGCGCCGTCTTGACCTTGAGACTGATGCCCGTGTCATCGATGGCCGTGCCAACGCCGTCCACGGCGCTGCGCGAGGCCTCGACGGCCGCGTTCTGAGAATCCGTGACCGTTTGACCGATGCGATGGCCGAAGTTGCGCACGCTCGCAATCGCGTCATCGAGCTGGGTGCCCGGGGTGCGGGAGTCTTGCAGGGTGGCAACGGTGATCGCCGTGATAGCGGCGCCCAGGCCCAGTGCGAGGAGCCAGGCGCCAGCGCTAGAGCGCCTGCGAGGTCTCTCGTCGTCACGCAAGCGGCGTACGGGCGGTGCGACGGCAGGATCGGTGGACTCACCATAAGGCGGCAGACGGGCGCGCCAGTCGTCGGCGTGGGGGCTTGTGACGGGTTTCATGGCGATCTCCTGACGGGCCCGGTGGGCCTCACGCTGCAAGTCTGGCTGGCGGCCATGGCCCCACCCGTCAGCGAGTGCAGTCGCAGGCTGTAGGACCGCGCGCCACTGCATCGGCGCGTGCATGCGGGCTTCCCGTTGTCCGATAGCTGCTACTGCCGCAGGCCGACACCGCCGACGAAGCTCACCACCCATCATCCGACTCATCAAACCTTGAAGTGCTGCGCCATGAATCTCCGCCTGCTCTTCCCGCTGCTCGGCCTGTCTCTCGTCCAGGGTGTTCATGCCCAGGGCGTGCCAGCCAGTAGCGGCATGGGCGCTGGCATCGGTCTGGCCAGCCAAGCGACGCCGCAATACGCATCGGACCCCGAGCTGAATTGGCGCGACCCGCAATGGCTTAGTCGCCAGCGCGAACGCTCGCGCTGGCGCTATCAGCTGGGGCTCGAACAGCAACTTCGCTCACCCGCGCAGCTCGGGCCGCAAGCCGCCGTGCGCGAGGCCCTGTGGGCTGGCGTCAGCTACAACTTCAACACCAGGTTGAGTGGCGGTGTGGAAACTCCGGTCTGGCAGCGTGACAGCGGCTGGGCATCACGCATGGCTTTCGAACGCCCAAAGGGAGAAGGCTTGACTGGCTTGCGCGGTGCGTTCTCGTACCAGCTGAGTTCACAAAGCCGGCTGACGTTGCGCCCACAGGCCCGCCGCGTCATGCTCAGCTATTCAGCGACCTGGTGAACAGCAAAGCGGGCGCCTCAGCGCCCACCTGTCATCGACCGTCGGTTAGGTTGACTACGCCATCTGCGGAGATCGCCCGGCAGCCAGATCGGCGCAATAGTTGATCAGTTCATCGAGCTGGCGGCATTTATCGAACACGCGCTCTGCGCCCAGTGTGGCGCACCGGCGGCGCATGTCCTCGGTCGCGTAATTGGTCAGCACGATGCGGCGCGCCGCCATGCCCAAACGCTGGGCCGCACGCAGCACGCCCAGACCGTTGCCGGAATTCAGGAAGATATCGACGATGACCACATCGGCCTTCTGGGCGGCCTCACGGCTCATCCAATGCACGGCCGACTCCTCATCGCCGGCGCTGCCGATGACTTCGACGTTGGCCATTTCCTCGAGAGTGCCCGCTAGATTCTCACGGATCACGGGGCTGTTCTCGACGATGAACGCGCGCAACGCAGGCATGGCAAGCTCCGGTTCAGGCACGGGCCATCCAATCCTTCAACTCGTCGGCATGCTCTTCCTCGTCAGCCAGGATGTCCTCCAGCAGGCGCCGGGTCGTGGAATCCTTGTCCCCGACCAGATGGATCATCTGCCGGTAGCTCTCGACAGCAACCCGCTCGGCGATGAGGTTGGACTTGATCATGGCCTTGAGATCGTTGACGCCGTCGTAGTCCGCGTGGCTGCGCTCAGGCAGGCCCACAGGGTTGAAGTCGGGTTCGCCGCCCAGCTGCACGATGCGCTCGGCCAGCCGGTCGGCATGGCCCAGCTCCGCATCGGCATGGACGAGAAATTCCGCAGCAATGCTGGGCGATTCCAGCCCCGTGGCCATGAAGTGGTGCCGGCGGTAGCGCAGCACGCAGATCAGCTCGGTGGCCAAAGCACCGTTGAGGAGGCTGACGATGTCTTCACGCCACGGCCCGTAGGCCGGCGTGACCGCGCCATCATCGAGATGACCGCGCGCCGCCTCCAGGCCGGCCTCATCCAGTTGCAGAGGCCTTTGCTTGTCAACCATTGCGTGCCACCACGAGCTGGTTGTCCACTGAGCGAACACCGTTCACGGCGGAGGCCAGCGTCGTCGCGCGAGCCTGCGAGCCGGCGTCGGGGGCCGTACCGACCAGCGTGACGCGGCCGTCCTCGGCTCGCACGTCGATCTTGGTGGCCTTGAGCCTGTCATCGGCCATCAGCGCGGCGTTGATCTTGGTGACGATGGTCGCGTCGGTGGCGGCGTCAGCAGCGGCCGCAGTCGCGTCCTTCAGCTTGGTCTCAGCCTTGTCCACGGCTTGGCGGGCATCGGTCTTGGCCTCGTTACCGGCCTGCTTGGCGTCGGCAATCGCGCCGTCGAGCTTCTGGCCGGCAGTGCGTTCGTCGTTCTGCTTGCTGCAGGCGGCCAGGGCGGCGACCAGGGCCAGGGCGGCAATCAGCGGCGTGCGGGGGGTGGGGATGCGGTTCATCATGCGTCCTTTCTTCATCGCTGAAGGTGTTGGGAAAACGATGTGGGCAACTGTGGCGGCTGCGCCTGCGGCGCGGCGGCAGCCACGGCGCCTATCGGGTGTCGGACAACGCCGACGCGTTGCCAGTGGCGCATTTCCTCGCCACGGCGAACGTTCTGTTGAAGGAGGTCGACAAAGGCCGTCAGCAAGGCGGCGCCAAGTGCGGCGCTGAGGGCCAGCACCAGCCAAAGCGGCGGGAGGAGACGGGCCAAGGTATCGGCCAGGGTTTTCATCACTCGCTCCATGGTCTGCGTGACCTGAGCCGACTTTGCAAAAAACCGATGGCTCTGGCTACCGGCCACATTCGTGTGGGCCCGTAGGACAAGCGGCCGGCCTATACCCCTTGTAGGACAGCGCTGATCGCGCACGCCGTTTGCCCTCGCTACGCTTTACTCGTTATCACAACTGATTCGGAGCGCAACATGATTCGCATTGGCATCGTTGACGACCACGCCATCGTGCGGTCCGGCCTGCGTCAGTTCCTCGGCGAAAACGTCGACCTGCGCGTGACAGGCGAGGCCGGCAACGGCCGCGACGCGCTCGAGCTGGCGCGCACCGGCGAGGTCGATGTCTTGTTGATGGACATCTCCATGCCCGGGCAGAGCGGCGTGGATGCCTTGTCGGCCATCAAGACCCGCTTCCCCGAGTTGCCCATCCTCATCCTCAGCGGCTTCCCCGAGACGCACTACGCCACGGCGCTGCTGCGCCAGGGCGCCAGCGGCTATCTGAACAAGGAGTGCGATCCGGAGGAGATCGCCAATGCCATCCGCACCGTCGCGCGCGGCCGGCGCTACATCAGCCCGGCCGTGGCCGAGTTGCTGGCCGACGGCGTCGCCGGGGGCGGCTCCGACCGGCCGCTGCACGAGTCGCTGTCGGAGCGTGAGCTGCAGGTCTTCCTGCGCCTGGCCAAGGGAGAGACGGTGGGCGACATGGCCAAGGCCATGTTCCTCAGCGTCAAGACCGTCAGCACCTACCGCACCCGGGTGCTGGAGAAGATCAAGCTTGAGACCAACAGCGACCTGACCTACTACGCGCTGAAGAACGGCCTGATCCAGTAAGCGCAGCCCGGAAACGACAACGGCCCCTGACGGGGCCGTTTTTGCGAAGCCGGCTTGGCTCAGCGACCGATGTTCATCGGTGCCATCGACATGGAGGCGCGCGATTGGGTTGCAATACGGCGCTCGAGGTCGGCGTGGTCAATGGCGCTGGACAGATAGCGCTCTTCGACGTCGGAGACGGTGTCAACGGTCAGCGCGGTGCGCAGAGATTGCAGCAAGTTTTGGATCAGGCTCATGTTGGTTTGGGCTCGTGGCCCTCTCGTCGATCTAGGGTAAACCCGATTGTAGGGTAAATACTATATCCAACACCCACCACTCAATGCCGGCCGAACATGAATTCATGCCGTTTCGAGGGCATGGCCGGCCTGCGCCCAGGCGTCGATGCCGCCTCGCAGCACACGGGCCTGGTGCCCCCTGGCCTTCAGCCACTGCGCGGCGCGCGCGGCGGACACATCGTTGGGACAGGCGCAGTAAGTGATGAACTCCGCCTCCAACGGCCAGCCTGCCAGGGCCGCATCGCCCAGGGCGCCGAGGTCGAGATGGCGCGCGCCGGGAATGCGGCCGGCCAGCGGCACGCCACGCACGTCGACGAAAACGACATTGCTGCCCTGCTGCATCAACGCCAACACCTCGTCGGGGCCGAGGCGCTCAAGACGGCTCAACTCGCGCCGGACGGCGGCGCGCCGCCACAGCCGCCAGCCGAGATAGGCGGCGACGATCGCTGCGCCGAGGGCCAGGGCGGCGCCGCCCAACTGGCTCAGCTCCCGCAGCACGGCATCGATCTGCGAGTGGAAGACACGGCCGGCCGCCAGGCCCGCGGCCGCCCAGAGCGCCGAGCCGAGCAGGTTCCAGGTCAGGAAGCGCCCCGCTGTCATGCCCAGGGCACCCGCCAGCGGCGGCGCGAGCATGGACAGCCCCGGCACGAACTTGGCGATGAGCAGGGTCAGCACGCCCCGGCGGGCGAAGCTGATCTCGTTCTGGCGCACGCAGCTGTCCGGCGAGATGGAAATGCGGCACAGCGCCGCCAGCACACGCCGCCCCAGGCGCCGGCCAGCCCAGAACCAAAGCACATTGGCCACCATCGCGGCCAGCGTGATCGCGGTGAAGGCGCGCAACGCGAAGCCCTCGCGTGCCGCTGACTCCGCGCCCAGCAGCAGCAACAAGGGCGTGGACGGCAGCGGCGCGCCGAGCTGGTGCAGCAGCACGGCGAYGGCCACGGCAAGCAGGCCGTAGCGGGCAAAGAGATCGATCAGCAGTTCCATGGCGTTGCTTGACAGCATAGTGCGCCGTGGCCTGTCCACGCTTCGGCCGGCAATTCGTGATGTAGTTGATTACATTACGCCACCATGCCAACCGACCTCTGGAGCCAGTTCGACGCCGCGCCGCTGGCGCTGACGCTGCGCGTGGCCGTCGTCGCAACGGCGCTGGCCCTGGTACTGGGCGTCGCCCTGGGCTGGGTGTTCGCGCGCACCAGGCTCCCGGGCCGGGGTCTGCTGGAGGCCATCTGCATGCTGCCGCTGGTGCTGCCGCCGACCGTGCTGGGCTACGGCATCCTCGTGCTGATGGGTCGGCGCAGCGTGCTCGGTGGCTGGCTGCGCGAACACTTCGACTACACCATCATCTTCAACTGGCACGGCGCCGTCATCGCCTCGACGCTGGTGGCCCTGCCGCTGGTGCTCAAGGGTGCCAGCAGCGCCTTCGCCCAGGTCGACCGCAACCTTGAAGCCGCCGCGCGCACGCTGCGCCAGTCGGGCTGGRGCACCTTCCTGCGCGTGACGCTGCCGCTGGCCTGGCCCGGCATCCTCGCCGGCACGCTGCTGGCCTTCGCCCGCGCGATGGGCGAGTTCGGCGCCTCGCTGATGGTGGCAGGCTCCATTCCGGGCCAGACCCAGACCGCCTCCATGGCCATCTACGACGCCGTGCAGGCCGGGCGCGACGACCTGGCGCTGATGCTCGCCCTCGTCGTGTCGGCCTTCTCGGTCGCCATCCTCGTGCTGTCCAACCGCTTTCTGCAACGCTCGCCGTCATGAAGCGCCTGCTGCTCCTGTTGACCGCCATTCCCTTGCTGGCCTCGGCTCAGCAACTCACCGTCTCGGCCGCCGCCAGCCTGACCGACGCCTTCAAGGAGATCGCCCCGCGCTTCGAAGCGGTCAAGCCCGGCGCGACGCTGCGCTTCAACTTCGCCGCCTCCGGCGTGCTGCTGCAGCAGATCGCCCAGGGCGCACCGGTGGACGTCTTCGTCAGCGCCGACCAGGAGACGATGAACCGCAGTGCCGACCAACAGCTCATCGCCACCGGCACTCGCCGCGACTTCGCGAGCAACACGCTGGTACTGGTGGCGCCGCCGGACAGCCCCGTCAAGCGCCTGGGTGACCTGACCTTGCCCGCCGTGAAACGCATTGCCGTGGGCAAGGTGGCCTCCGTCCCCGTGGGCCGATACACGCAGCAGGCCCTGGGGGCCGCACAGCTCTGGTCGGCGGTGAGCCCCAAGCTTGTCTTCGCCGACAACGTGCGCCAGGTGCTGGACTACGTCGCTCGCGGCGAGGTGGAGGCCGGTTTCGTCTACCGCACCGACGCCGAGATCGCCAAGGACAAGCTGCGCGTGGTCGCGGCGGTAGGCGGCCACACGCCCATCACCTACCCGGCCGCCGTCGTGGCGGGCAGCCGGCAGGCCGCGTTGGCGCGAGACTTCGTCGCTTTCCTCGGCGGGGCCGAAGCCCAGGGCATCCTGGCCAAGTACGGTTTCGGCAAACCTTGATCGACGTTCGCCTGCAACTCTCAGTCAGCGACGCCCGGCGCCGCTTCGACCTGGACGTCGCCTTTGCCACGGAGGCGCCCTTCGTCGCGCTCTACGGCCCGTCGGGCGCCGGCAAGTCGCTGACGCTACAAGCCATGGCCGGGCTGCTGCCAGTGCGTGCCGGCCACGTGCGCTTGAACGGCCACGCGCTACTGGACACCGCCGCCGGCGTCAACCTGCCCCCCGAGGCGCGCGGCGTGGGCTACCTCTTCCAGCACTACGCCCTGTTCCCCCACCTCAGCGTGCGCGACAACATCGCCTTCGGTCTGACGAACTGGCGCAAGCGGCTGAAGCCCGAGGACGCGGCGCGGGTGGACGAGCTGATCGAATCCTTCGGCCTCACGGCAATGGCGCGCAGCAAACCGGCCACGCTCTCCGGCGGCCAACAGCAACGCGTGGCGCTGGCGCGGGCGCTGGCCTGCAACCCCAAGGTGCTGTTGCTGGACGAACCCTTCGCCGCCCTGCACAGCTCGCTGCGCCGCGAACTGCGCGCTGAGCTGCAGCGCGTGCTGGCGCAATGGGGCATCCCGGCCGTCATGGTCAGCCACGATGCCGACGACGTGCTGACGCTGGCCGACGAGATCGTGCTGGTCGATGGCGGCCAGGTCAGCCAGCGGCTGCGGGCCGACGACCCCGAGCTGCGCGCCCGACTGCTATGAGCACCCCAGACCACCCGCTGCTGCAGGGCGAGTTGCGCCTGGCCGGCCGGCTGGACGGCCGCTTCTTCGACCTGCTGGCCGCATTGGCGCTGACCGGCTCGCTGCAGAAGGCCGCCCGCGCCGCCGGCTACAGCTACAAGGGCGCCTGGCTGGTACTGGATGCGGCCACGGCGCTGACGCACTCACCGCTGGTCGACAAGGCCACGGGTGGCGCCGGTGGCGGCGGCACGCGACTGACTGCCGAAGGCGAGGCCCTGCTCGCCGCCTGGCGCGAGCTGCAAGCCCGTCACACCGCCTTCCTGCACGAACAGGCCGCCTGGCTGGCCACCCAACCGGCGCTCAATGCGCTGCTGAAAAGGATGAGCATGAAGACCACCGCCCGCAACCAGTTCTTCGGCCGCATTTCGGGCGTGAACCCCGGCCCGTCGACGACGACGGTGCGCGTCGCGCTGGACGGCGGCCAGGAAATCACCGCCTCGCTGACGACCGAGGCCGCGCAGGAACTGCAGGTGCAGACGGGCCAGGAGGCGCTGGCCCTCGTGAAGTCCAGCGAGATCGTGTTGGTGACGGATTTCGGCGGCTACAGGCTGTCGGCCCGCAACCAGCTGGCCGGCACGGTGTCGCGCGTGGAGCGCGGCGCGGTGTCGTCGCTGATCGGCGTGACGCTGCCGGGCGGCACGGTKGTCACGGCGAGCGTCACCAATGACGCGGTCGACGGCCTGGCGCTGGCGGTGGGGCAAGCGGCGACGGCWGTGTTCAAGGCCTACGCGGTGATGCTGGCSGTCCGCGCCTAGAGCCCCAGGTCACTCAGGCTCGGATGCTCATCCGGCCTCCGGCCCAGCGGCCAGAAGAACAGCCGCGCCGATTCGGCGATGGGTAGATCGTTGATGCTGGCAAAGCGCCGCCGCATCAGGCCCTCGGCGGTGAACTCCCAGTTCTCGTTGCCATAGCTGCGGTACCAGTGGCCGGAGTCGTCGTGCCACTCGTAGGCAAAGCGCACAGCGATGCGATGGCCGTCATGAGCCCACAGCTCCTTGATGAGCCGGTAGTCCAGCTCGCGCGCCCACTTGCGTACGAGAAAGCCATGCACCTGCTCGCGGCCGACCGGGAACTCGGCGCGGTTGCGCCAGACCGTGTCGTCCGTGTAGACGCCGACGACGCGGTCGGGGTCACGGCTGTTCCAGGCGTCTTCGGCCAGGCGCACTTTCTGCACCGCCGACTCTGGCGTGAAGGGTGGAAGCGGCGGCTTCATGTCAGTAGGTTTTGTAGCCAAGGAACTTGCCGCTCATGACGATGTTGACGCGGTCGCCGGCCGCGTTCGGCTCGCGCTGCAAGTCCATCTTGAAGTCGATGGCGCTCATGATGCCGTCGCCGAACTCCTCGTGGATCAGCTCCTTGAAGGTCGTGCCGTAGACGCTGATCAGCTCGTAGAAGCGGTAGATCAGCGGGTCGGTGGGCACGCTGGTCGGCAGGCTCCCCTTGTAGGGCACGACCTTGAGCCACTGCGTCTCACACTCGGTCAGGTCGAAGACCTTGGCCAGCTTGGCCGCCTGCTCTTCGTTGAAGGTCATCTGGCCCAGGCAGCCGGCGGTGACCCACTCCTTGCTGAGGCCGAGCTCAGTGGCCACGTCGGCCCACTTGATGCCTTTGGCAACCTTGGTGGCGATGATTTTTTCGGTGACTTCGAGGCGGCTCATGCTTGGCTCCTGAGGGTGGTGAGTAAGGGGTCTAGGGGAATGACTTCAGCGATCTGCGCAAGACCCGGCCGCACCTCAGGCGGGTGCTCGGGCGCCCGGCCGTGCGACAGCGTGGCGCTGCGCTCGACGAGGAAGTCGACGAGGTGATTGCGGATGCGATAGAACTGCGGGTCGTGGTGCAGCGAGGCGCGTTGGCGGTCACGGCTCATCGTGTTGACGACGATCTCCGCCACGCGCGCCTGCGGGCCGTTGGCCATCAGCAGGATGCGGTCGGCCAGCAGGATGGCTTCGTCCACGTCGTGCGTGATCATGAAGACGGTCTGGCGCGTGGCGGCGCAGATCTTCAGCAACTCGTCCTGGATGGTGCCGCGCGTTAGCGCGTCGAGCGCGCCGAAGGGCTCGTCCAGCAGCAGCATGCGCGGCTCGATGGCGAAGGCGCGGGCGATGCCCACGCGCTGCTTCATACCGCCGGAGAGCTGGCTGGGCTTCTTGTCCAGCGCGGGCGTGAGACTAACGAGGGCGACGTATTTCTCGACCTGCGCATCGACCTCGGCGCGCTTCCAGCTCGGCCATTTGCTGCGCACCGCAAAGGCGATGTTCTGGCGCACCGTCAGCCACGGCATCAACGCATGGCCCTGGAACACGACGCCGCGCTCCAGCCCTGGCGCATTCACCTCTCGCTGGGCCATGAAGACATGGCCATTGCTGGCCTGCTCCAGCCCGGCCAGCACGTTGAGGATGGTCGTCTTGCCGCAGCCGCTATGGCCGATGATGCAGACGAACTCGCCCTCCGTCAGCGTGAAGTTGACGTTATCGAAGACGGTCGCATCGCCATAGCGCTTGGCCAGGCCCTGGACTTGGACGAGTTCAATCGACATAGGTCACCGCCTTCTGCGCGCGGGCGAAGAGCAGGTCCAGCGCCATGCCGACGAGGCCGATGACGAGGATGGCGAAGATGACGTTGGGCAGGCTGAGGTTGTTCCACTCGTTCCAGACGAAGTAGCCAATGCCCGTGCCACCCACCAGCATCTCGGCCGCGACGATGACCAGCCAGGCAATGCCCATGCTGATGCGCATGCCCGTCAGGATGGTGGGCGCCGCCGCCGGCAGGATCACCTCGAAGGCGCGGCGCAGCGGTGTGACTTCCAACGTGCGCGCCACGTTCAGCCACTCACGCCGCACGCCGGCCACGCCGAAAGCCGTGTTGATCAGCATCGGCCACAGGCTGCAGATGAAGATCACGAAGATGCCGCTCGCGGCCGAGTCCTTGATCGTGTAGAGGGCCAGCGGCATCCAGGCCAGCGGCGAGATGGGCTTCAAAACCTGGATGAACGGGTCCAGCGCGCGGTGGATGAGCGGGCTCATGCCGATGACGAAGCCGAGCGGGATGGCGACCAGCGCCGCCAGCAGATAGCCCAGGCCCACGCGGCCCAGCGAGTAGGCGAGTTGCAGGCCTATGCCCTTGTCGTTGGGGCCGCGGTCGTAGAAGGGTTCGGCCAAGTGGTGCAGCACTGTGCGGCCCATCTGCGCGAGCGTCGGGAAGCCGCTCTTCGCCGCCACCGGCGTCGCGTCCACCGGCTTGCCCATCAGCTTGGCGTATTCGATCTGCTCGGGCGTCATCGCCGCTGCAGGTGCGGCGCTGGCGCCGCTGCCCAGCGTGGCCAGGTGCCACAGGCCGAGCAGGCAGATCAGCAGCAGCAGTGACAGCAGGCCGGCGCGGAAGGCGAGAGACGGCTTCATGTGCGTTTGATCGCGAAGCTGTTCACGTAGGCGTCTGGCTTGGCGGGATCGAACTCCTTGCCCATCACCTTGAACTTCGGATAGCCGCCCGTCTTGTCCTCGGGCACGGCCTGGTCGAGCGCCTTCATCTGCTTGCGCGCGTCGGTCAGCAGGAAGACCTTCTCGGCGATCTGCTTGTAGTTCACATCGCCCTTGAGGTAGCCCCAGCGCTTCATCTGCGTCAGCATCCACACGGCCATGCTCTGCCAAGGCATCGGGTCGAAATCGGCACGGTCCGGCACGACCTTCACATTGCCCAGCCCGTCGGCGAACTTGCCCGTCAGCACCTGGGCGATGACGGTCTCCGGCTGATTGAGATACGCCTGCGGCGCGATGACCTTGGCGATCAGCTCGCGGTTCTTGGCTTCGCGGGCCATGGCCGCGGCGGTCAGCACCGCGCGGTACAGCGCGATGAAGGTGTTGGGGTTCTTCTGGATGAACTCAGTGCTGGTGCCGAAGGCGCAGCAGGGGTGGCCGTTCCATAGCTCCTTGGTGAGCAGGTGGATGAAGCCCACCTCCTCGTACACGGCGCGCTGGTTGAACGGGTCCGGGCCCAGGAAGCCGTCGATGTTGCCGGCGCGCAGGTTGGCCACCATCTCGGGCGGCGGCACCACGCGGATCTGGATGTCGCGGTCCGGGTCCAGCCCAGCTTCCGCCACGTAGTAGCGCAGCAGGAAGTTGTGCATCGAATACTCGAAGGGCACGGCGAACTTGAAGCCCTTCCAGCTCGCCGGGTCCCGCTTGTCCTTGTGCTTGACGCTGAGCGTGATGGCCTGGCCGTTGGTGTTCTGGATGGTCGCCACGTTCATCGCCGTGGCCGGCGCGCCCAGGCCCAGGCTGATCGCCAGCGGCATCGGCGACAGGAAGTGCGTGGCGTCGTACTCCTTGTTGATCATCTTGTCGCGGATCAACGCCCAGCCCGCCGTCTTCACGACCTCCACGTTGAGCCCCTGCTTGGCATAGAAGCCGAGCGGGTGCGCCATGATCAGCGGCGTGGCACAGGTGATGGGGATGAAGCCGATCTTCAGGTCCTTCTTCTCCAGCGCCCCTTGACCGCCCTGCGCCATGGCCTGCAACGAGGCGATCGGCAGCACGCTGCCGATGGCGGCCATTGCGGTGTTGCGGCCGACAGCCCTCAGGAAGCGGCGGCGCAGCGCGTCCTGCGGGAACAGCGCCTTCACGATCGTGGCTTCGACGAAGCTGGCGGACTCGGCCTCGAAGTCGGCCGTTTTGCTGCGTGCGCGCAGTTCGGCAGCAGCATGGTCAGCAGCGCTGGCGTGCTGGCCGCAGGCGCAATGCATCAGCAAAGGCCGGTCGGCGTCGTAGGGATCGTGGGTCATCGAGTGCTCCTCAGGATGGGAGCGACTCTAGGAACCAGCGCGTCGTCGCGGAATCGTGGGGGGCGGCGAGTTTTTGTAGGGCTGGAACTACCAGGGAAAACCTGGGTCTGCAGCGGTTGGCGGCGGCGGGGCGAGAGCCAGCGCCGCTGGCATCATCAGGCGTCAACGCACGGCAGAGAACTTGTAAGTGCGAGCCGCTTTTGCCGGAAATTTAATGCTGTATGGAATGCAGTGGAACGGGAGACTTTTTGTGTTGATTCAAGCACTTGCCTGCGCTGCAATGCGCCGATCTAGAGCGCAGCGCGCCTGCCTAGGCAGCGCCGCCTGTCTCCACAGAACACGTTGAACCTCAGATGTTTGACTTCTTGCGCCAGCGCAGGTTCGAGGATTCGGAAATTGGCCAGTTCACGCGAGTGCGAACCATGTGGTTTCCCGTGAAGACACAAGACTGTCTTTGCGTCAGCATGGAGGGAGGCAAGGAGCAGCCAAGCTCGGAGGTTGTTGAGGTTGCCCGCCGGCTTCTGCGGGAGCCCAACCACCTTGTTCAAGCAGCTGAATCCTTCGTCAGATCGCACGATGGCGCGCAGGAGTTCATCGCCGGGCACGGGGAACTAGTTTGCGACGGATTTACGGTGTACGAGTCGGGGAAGTTTTCGGTCGAGTTCTCTCTAACCGGCTGGGCCGATGCAATGATTACCGTGCCCTTCGAAGGATCTGAACCATGTGCCGTCTCCCTCGGGGACTGAGGTCCAACCTGTCACTGGAGCGGACCGCCTTCRGCGTCCGCTCACCTGCACGTTAGATGTCACTGTGCAATGAGTAGCGCCGCCGTCGTAGTCCTCGTGGTTCTTGGTCTCGCGTATGCCGCCTTCGCGGTCCCTGCGATGTTGCAGTTCTACTCGTACTGCGAGCTAGTAGCAGCGGCGACTGGGCGAACCGCTGAGCTCCACAGCTTGAAGGGTCAAGACGACGGAGGGAACAATGCATTTCAGCGAGAGCAGCTTCACAAGCTTCGAAATGGAGAGTTCACGCAGTTCGAGGACCCGACGCTAGTTGCGCGGGGTGCTGTAGTTGCCCGTAAGCTGAGTATTTCGTTCTGGGCAGCGGCAGGGCTTGTTCTCTCCGTTGTGGCAACTCACCTATGGACGCGGTGACGTCTAACTGGTCATTGGTGTGGGACGGCTCCGCCGCCCCACAACTCGCACGTTAAGCAAAGGAGTGCACTTGGATTCACTGCTAGCACCAATTGCAGGAGCCCTAAAGGAAAATCTCCTCGAATGGGAAGATCCTGATATAACAGCCTACAAGCTCGGTATCTGCCTTGGCCTTTTTCAGCCAGATGACGGTAGTTATGATCAATTTCGTGAGTACAAGGGTGTGCTCTGTACAGATAATGCAGCAAGTATGTTTCTGTATGAGACCATTGACAGACTTGTTGTGCTTGGACTGCTGGAAGCCGATAAAGAAAAATATAAGTATCGTTGGAATCCAGGCTCAGAGGATCGATTGCTTGCCTAACCGCGCTACAGGGACTTCCCGGTTAATCACGCCTTTGCTGTTTTCCCATCAAGACTTGCATTCGATTTGATGCAGCGCCACAGAGAACAGACTGCACATCATCTACAGGCGGCCTTGTTGCACTCGGGATTCGGTTTGGGCCCAGATACCAACCGCTCAGCAGGGCTCCATTCACTCGCCGCCGTCGCCACAATTGGCGCGGCACCCGGTTAGTCGAGCTTGCCTGCTGCCGGTCTGACCTGTGAATTGCATCTTCGAACGCACGTCTACCGGAAGAACTTGTTCGTCGGGGAATGCGTTCAGGCCTGCGCCAGGACCGGTATCGGCGGCACTTCGCCAGGCTTGACCGACACGTAATTCGGATCGAACTCTCGCCCTTTGGCGAGCAGCGCCCAGACGATGCGCGCGTTCTTGTTGGCCAGCGCCACCACCGCCTTTTGCCAGCCCACGCGGGCGAGCAACTGCACCAGCCACTGCGAGATCTTGTCGCTGCGTTTATGCGCGGTCATCACGGCCGACTTGGCGCCCTGGATCAGCTCGTGGGGTGAGCGTAGTGAACCCCAACACGATCAGCGCCTCCGCGTCTGTTGGGGTTCAGTACCCACACCCGGTGATTGCCGCGACGGCACGCTGTGTGCTTGTGTGACGGCATGGATCGAACTTCAACAGAACCGCCCGTTCACACCTGGCTTGACGACGGCCATGCACTAATAGCGGGCTCGTTGTTCGTCGCCTTGGGCCTCACCATGTTTGCACATGCCGGCCTGCTGACGGGAGGGGTCGCGGGAGTTGCCTTCCTCGCCAGCTACACCAGCGGCCTCAGTCTGGCGCTGTGCTTCTTCGCCTTCAGCCTGCCGTTCTTCCTGCTGTCCTGGCAGCGCCTCGGCAGAGAGTTCACGCTCAAAAGCCTCCTTGCCGTCTCGCTGGTTTCCGCCTGTACGGCGTTGGCACCCAGGGTGGTCCGCTTCGAGTTCCTGAACCCTTGGGTGGCCGCGGTACTTGGTGGCTTTCTCGTCGGATTCGGCCTCCTGGCCCTGCTTCGTCATCAGGCGAGCGTCGGCGGCGTCAATATCGTGGCGCAGTGGCTCCAGCAAACCAAGGGTCTGAGTGCAGGAAAGATTCAGATGTCGGTCGATGTCCTGGTCGTGCTTGCAGCGCTTTTCACCGTGCCGCCCGTTCGGGTTCTGCAGTCAGTCGTTGGCGCGGTGGCCATCGGCGCCATCCTCACACTGAACCACAAACCCGGCAGGTATCTGGGCGTGTAGACAGAGCGCCATCCCCGGCTTCACCGTGTCGACGTGCCCGACCGGGAAGCCGCCCACCACTGGGCCGCCAAGATCGCCGCCGCCTGCCGCTGCGCGCAGGACATGCGCGAGTTCATGCCGCTGCCGCCGGAGGTGGCGGCCCGCCTGAGCAAGGCTTGAACGCGGGCGCCCCTCAGGGCGCCGCAATGCCGTCGATGCGGTCCAGCCGCACGAGGATGCGGCCGTGCTGCTGGTTGCGCAGTTCCACCCAGCGGCCCGGCTCGATGCGCGTCACGGCGCCCGAGATCGCCTGCCCGTTCACATAGAGCGTGATGCCGCGCTTGTCCTGCAGCGCTGCGTTGAGCGCCTGCTCGATGCCTTGCTCGGCATCCGCCGCATGGGCCAGGCCTGAACCGAAGGCGAAAGCGACAACGAGTGCGACCAGCACGCGGCGAGCGGAGGATGCGCGGAAAGGTTGTGAAGGCATGACGGTCTCCTGGAACCAAGGCATCGCACTGTGCCTGCCGCCTGTCGCGCAGCGGTTTCAGGCCGGACGGGCGTTTGTTTCGTTTGTTCATTCGCCTACGACGGCCGTTGACGACCGCAATGCCGGAGGGCCAGTGGCAATGCTGGACTGACGCTCGCATCCCCCGCGGCAATCCTCAACCGAGAGGACACCGAGCCATTGCGCCGCCTTCTAGGGGTTGCTGGGCCACCAGGGCGGGCGGAGCCTCGCAGCGTCGACTGCAAAGGAGCCGCGATGACATTTGCCGCTTGGAGATGCCTGCTGGCCGCCGTGCTGGCGACTGCCCTGCATTCGGCGCGAGCCGACGTTGTCACGGACTGGAACGTCACGGCGCTCGGCCTCACGGCGTCCAGCACGCCGCAAGTCGAGATGCGTGCCTTGGCCCTCACGCATGTCGCCATGTTCGACGCCGTCAACGCCATCACGCGCACGCACCAGGCCTACATGAGTCCCGCCCCCGCGGCACCGGCCGGCGCATCGGCCGAGGCGGCGGCGGCATCGGCGGCGCATGCGGTGCTGGCGTCGATCTACCCGCTGCAAAAGCCTGCACTCGACGCCGCATTGCAGGCCTCGCTTGCCAAGGTGCCCGATGGCGCCGGCAAGAGCGATGGCAGCGCGCTGGGCCGCCAGGTCGCCGAGCAATGCATCGCCATGCGCAGCAGCGACGGCTGGAACGCCCGCGTCGTCTACACGCCAGCCACCGCCCGAGGCAGTTGGCAGCCGGCGCCGCCCTCGATGGGCGGCTTTGCCTCGATCCACTGGGCCGAGGTCAAGCCCTTCTTCCTCAAATCAGCGGCGGAAGTGACGGCGCCCGGCCCGTTGGCGATTGACAGTGTGCAATACGCCAAGGAACTCGACGAGGTGAGGCGCCTGGGCGGGCGCAACTCCACCGAGCGAACTGCCGACCAGACGGCGGCGGCCATCTTCACGCTGATAAACGGCGGCCAGATGTGGAACGCCGCCGCGCGCGCCGCCGCCAGTGCCAAGGGCACGTCGACGCCGGAGAACGCCCGGATCTTCGCCATCATCAACATGGCCGCGCTCGACGCCGTGATCGCCAGCTGGGAGGTCAAGCGCAAGATGGGCACCTGGCGCCCGGTGACGGCCATCCGCGCCGCTTCGAGCAATGCGGACCCGACCTGGGAGCCGTTGATCAACACGCCGCCGCACCCGGACTACCTCTCCGGCCATTCGGCGACGTCAGGCGCCTGGTCCAGGTCGCTCCAACTGCTGTTCGGCAACGACGGCGTGCCCTTCAGCGCCACCTTCAACAACGCGCTGACGCGTCATTTCAGCAGCTTCTCCCAGGCGGCGACGGAGATCGAGAATGCCCGGATCTGGGCAGGCATTCACACCCGGACGGCTGATGAGCACGCCACGGCTCTCGGCCGGAAGGTCGCGGAACTGGCCGTGCAGCGAGGAATGCAGAAGCTGCCGTGAAGCGATCCCCGCGGCTTGAATGAGCGCGATGAGCGCGCACTCGCTTGAGGCGATCAGCACCGTGATCTGGATCAGCGACCCGCGCCCGCCGCACGCGTGATCTGCACCTGCACCTCGCCCACGCCGGCGAACACATGCCGCGACTGCTGGCCGATGCGGATGTCGTGCACGCCGGTGATCATGCCGGTCGAGATGACGTCGCCGGCGCGCAGGATCTCGCCCTGCTGGGCCCGCTTGTTCAGCGTGAAGGCCAGCGCGCCGAGAGGCCCTGGCTTGATGGCGACCTTGCCGGTGCCGACCGACTGGCCATCGATGAAGGTCTCCACATCGATGGTTTCCAGCTCGCGCCAGTTGGCAATCTCGGCACCGACGACGACGCCCCAGTTGTTGCCGAAGTCGGAGATGACTGCCCCCGGGCCGATGTCGTTCAGCGTCGCCAGCGGGCTGCTGGCGACTTCCACGCCGATGTGCATGGACTTGACGAGCGGGGCGACGGTGTCGGCCGTCCAGTCGGCCTTGCCTGCCGGCGCGTCGGCCGCGACGACGATGACGACTTCGGCCTCGACCGCCGCAAAGCCGCCTTCGAAGACCGGGCATTGCGCGGCAACACCTTGCGCCACGTGGTGGACGTTGGCGGCAAAGGCGGGCCCGATGAGACGCTCTTCAGGGAACTGCGCCGCGAACGCCGGGTTCACACGGGCGACCTTCCAGCCCTTGACCGCATCGGGCCAGCGTGCGATGGCGGCGGCCTGGATGGCATAGGCCTCGGCCAGCGTCGCGGGCGGCGTGCCGGGGTAGGCTTCGATCGCAAGGCCGGCGGCGCGGGCGGCGGTGAAGGCTTCGGCGATTTGCTGGGTGGCGCTCATGAAGTTCTCTCTGTGCGCCGACCGGCGCGGTGATGCATGCGGTCGGCAATGTACCGCGCAAAACGAAACACGGTTTCACTTCTCGGGAAGCGGTCCTATTCCGCCTGCTCCATGCGCACCGCGAACAGCGCCAGCTCGACATCGTTGCGCACGCCGATCTTCTCCAGCACCCGGGCGCGGTAGGTGGACACGGTATTGGGCGAGAGCACCAGCTGTTCGGCGATCTCGCCCACGCTGCGGCCGGCCGCCAGCAGCTTGAAGACCTGGTATTCGCGGTGCGACAGCAGTTCGTGCAGCGGCTGCGTGTCGTCCGCCTGCCGGCCTCCGCCCGGCCCGCCCGCGCCGATGGCGCCGGCCAGCTGCTCGGCCACGCTGGGCGTGATGAAGAGCTTGCCGCGGGCGACGCTGCGCACCGCGTCGATCATCTGTTCGCTGTCCGCGCTCTTGTTCAGGTAGCCGGCCGCGCCAAGCTTCAAGCTGCGCACGGCGTATTGGCGGTCGGGATAGGTGGACAGCATCAGCACCGGCAGCTTCGGGAACTCGGACTTCAGCGCCTTCAGGATGTCCAGGCCGTCGCGCTGAGGCATGGCGATATCCAGCAGCACGACGTCGACCCCACCGACGCGCACTCGCTGGATGGCGTCCGGGCCGTTGGCAGCCTCACCGACCACTTGCACATCCTCGGCTTCAGCCAGCACCTGCTTGATGCCTTGGCGGACGATCAGGTGGTCGTCGCAGATCAACACACGGATCATTTGTCCTCCACGGGCCGAGCGCCGGGCCGCTCCCAAGYCGGCCCGTCCGGGCGATGTGCTTGCCGGTCAATCCGGCAAGCATCGCCGTCCCCCCGGGGGCTGAGGCCGGACATAACGCGCCCAGTGGGCGCGTTGTGCCTGCCGAAGCGCTGCGGCCACTGGCCGCAGCGCGGTCCCGGCCAAGGTATTCCTTGGACGAGGGGCTTCATGCTTGCTCCAACGGCATGACGAGCCTGACGGTGGTGCCCCGCCCTGGAAAACTCTCGATGCCCACTCGCCCGCCAAAATGTCCCGCCCGCTCGCGCATGCCCAGCACGCCGTAGCTGCGCGCATCGTTGAGCGCCTCGGGCGCGGCGCCCACGCCATCGTCGCGCACCTGCAGGTAGAGCACCGGCCCCGGCGGCGCGTCCACGTCGAGGCGGATGGCCACGTGCCGCGCCCGCGCGTGCCGGGCGATGTTGGACAGCACCTCCTGGAAGATGCGGAACACCGCGATGGCCAGGCCCCCTTCCGGCGGCACCACGTCGGCGGCCACGTGCATCTTGAAGTCGACCTGGCGCTCGTCGCTGCCGGTCAGTTCAAACTCCTGGGCCTGCCACTCCAGCGCCGCCCACAGGCCCTGGTGGTCCAGGATGCTGGGGCGCAGGTCCGTGATGATGCGGCCGACCGAGTCGACCGCCGTGTCCACCAGGCTGCCCATGCGCTGGCACTTGTCCACCATAGGCTCGCGCTGCGCCGCATCGCCGACGCGGCGGGCCAGCCAGTCCAGGTCCATCTTCAGCGCGACGAGCAGCGAGCCGAGTTCGTCATGGATCTCGCGGGCGATGCGCTTGCGCTCGGTCTCGCGCACGGCCTCCAGGTGGTGGGCCAGCTCGCGCAGCTCGGCGGTGCGCCCAGCCACGCGCTGCTCCAACTCGTCGTGGCTGGCGCGCAGCAGCGCCTCGGCCTGGCGGCGCGCCGAGATGTCAACGAAGGTGACGACGGCGCCCTGCACCTCCCCGGCCTCGATGACGGGATAGCTCGAATATTCGGCGGGGAAAGCGCTGCCGTCGGCCCGCCACAGCACCTCGTCGTCAATGCGGCAGGGCTCGCCACGGCGAAAGGCGTTGAAGATGGGGCAGTCGCACTCCGGATAGTGGGCACCACTTTCTCGCGAGTGGTGGATCAGCTCATGCATGTTGCGGCCCAGCACCTGTTCCGTGCGCCAGCCCAGGGCCTCGCAGGCGGCACGGTTGACGAAGGTGCAGCAGCCGGCCATGTCGATGCCGAAGATGCCTTCACCCGTGCTTTCCAGCAGCAGCGAGGCGGTCGAGGGGTGGTCAAGGGCAAACGGCATGCTCATGAGATTAGCAAGCAGCGCGCCACTCAATGCCTTGGAACGAATAAGGAAATAAGAAAACTGTCCTTCCGCGAATAAGAGACTTTGGGCACCCTCTCGGCTTTCGTTCACCCGACGGCCCAGTCATGCCCCCTTTCCTGCCCACCCGCCGTGCCCTGGTCGCGCTGATGGCCGCCACGGCCGCCCTGCCCGCCCTGGCCTCGGACGCGACGCTGCTCAATGTCTCCTACGACGTCGCTCGCGAGCTCTACAAGCAGATCAACCCGGCCTTCGTTGCCGCGCAGAAGGCCAAGGGCCAGGCCGTGACCGTCAACCAGAGCCACGGCGGCTCCAGCAAGCAGATCGGTGCCGTCATCGGCGGCCTGGAGGCCGACGTCGTCACGATGAACCAGGCCACTGACGTCGACCAGCTCGCCAGCGCCGGCCTGACGCCGGCCGACTGGCGCAGCCGCTTCCCGAACAACGCGGCGCCCTATTCGTCGACCATGACCTTCCTCGTGCGCAAGGGCAACCCCAAGGGCATCAAGGACTGGAGCGACCTGGCCCGCCCTGGCGTGCAGGTCATCATCCCCAACCCCAAGGTCACCGGCAACGGCCGCTACAGCTATCTGGCCATCTGGGGCAGCGTCATCGCCACCGGCGGCAGCGAGGCCCAGGCCAAGGAGCTGGTGACCAAGGTGCTGACCAACGTGCCGGTACTGGACGGTGGCGGCCGCGGCGCAACGACGACCTTCACGCAGCGCGGCATCGGTGACGTGCTCGTCACCTTCGAGGCCGAGGTCGAACTGATCGAGAACGAGTTCGGCAAGGGCCAGTTCGAGCAGGTCAACCCCAGCATCTCCATCGAGACCGACGCGCCGGTGGCCATCGTCGACAAGGTCGCGGCCAAGAAAGGCAGCGCGGCACTGGCCAAGGCCTACCTCGATTTCCACTGGAGCCCGGAAGGCCAGGAAATCATCGCCAAGAACAACTTCCGTCCGCGCGACCCGGCCATCTTCAAGAAGCACGCACAACGCTTCGCCAACATCAAGCTCTTCACGGTGGACCAGACGCTGGGCGGCTGGGCGAAGGTCAGCAAGCAGCATTTCGCCGACGGCGGCAGCTTCGACCAGGTGATGGCGGGGATCAAGCGTTGAACGCAGCGACTCCCACGGCCGACCTTGCGCGGGCCGGCCGGCCTGCCCGCGCGTCTTTCACGCGCCGCCGCGTGCTGCCCGGCTTCGCGCCGACGCTGGGCTTCACGCTGTTCTATCTGTCGCTGATCGTGCTGGTGCCGCTGGCAGCGGTCTTCCTGAAGTCCTCGGGCCACGGCTTCGACGCCTTCTGGGCCGCCGCCACCGCGCCCCGCGTGATGGCCTCCTACCGCCTGAGCTTCGGCGCGTCCCTGATCGCCGCCTTCATCAACCTCTTCTTCGGTCTCATCCTGGCCTGGTGCATCGTCCGCTACGAGTTCCCGGGCAAGAAGCTGGTCGACGCCCTCATCGACCTGCCCTTCGCCCTGCCCACGGCCGTCGCCGGCATCGCCTTGACGGCGCTGTACGCACCCAACGGCTGGGTCGGCGCCCTCTTCGCCAAGTACGACATCAAGATCGCCTTCACGCCGCTGGGCATCCTGCTGGCGCTGATCTTCATCGGCCTGCCCTTCATCGTGCGCACGGTGCAGCCGGTGCTGGAGGACATGGAGACCGAGTTGGAAGAAGCCGCGGCATCACTCGGCGCCCAGCGCTGGACGACCTTCCGCTATGTCGTGTTACCCACGCTGCTGCCCGCCTTGCTGACCGGCTTCGCGCTGGCCTTTGCGCGCGCCGTCGGCGAGTACGGCTCGGTCATCTTCATCGCCGGCAACATCCCCATGGTCAGCGAGATCACGCCGCTGATGATCATTGCCAAGCTGGAGCAGTACGACTACGTGGGCGCCACGGCGATCGCGGCCGTCATGCTGATCGTCAGCTTTGTGCTGCTGCTGGCCATCAACGGCCTGCAGGCCTGGAGTTCGCGCCGGGGGACGAGGAAATGATGAGCCCCCACGTTCACTTCGTTCACTGCCCCCCGAGGGGGCGCGCCTCCCTTGGGGCGGCCCGGCGGGAGGCGAGATGAGCACGGCTTTGCACCTTGCGCCACCGCGCGCCCGCGCCAAGTATCAGGACAACCCGGCCACGCGCGAATCGCCCGCGGTGCGATTCACGCTGCTGGCGCTGGGCCTGACCTTCTTCGCCGTCTTCCTGCTGCTGCCGCTGGTCGCCGTCTTCACCGAGGCGCTGCGCAAGGGCTGGGAGGTGTACTTCGCGTCCATCGCCGAAGAGGAAACCTTCTCCGCCATCAAACTGACGCTGATCGCCACGGCCATCGCGGTGCCGTTGAACCTGGTGTTCGGCCTGAGCGCGTCGTGGCTGATCGCCAAGCATGAGTTCCACGGCAAGCAGCTGCTGATCACGTTGATCGACCTGCCCTTCTCGGTCTCACCCGTCGTGGCCGGCCTGATGTATGTGCTGATCTTCGGCGCCCAGGGCTGGTTCGGCCCCTGGCTGCAGGCTCACGACGTGAAGATCATCTTCGCCGTGCCTGGCATCGTGCTGGCGACCGTCTTCGTGACCTTCCCCTTTGTCGCCCGCGAGCTGATCCCGCTGATGCAGGCGCAAGGGCGCGACGAGGAAGAGGCGGCCACTGTGCTCGGCGCCAGCGGCTGGCAGACCTTCCGCCGCGTCACGCTGCCCAACATCAAGTGGGGCCTGCTGTACGGCGTCATCCTGTGCAATGCACGCGCCATGGGCGAGTTCGGCGCGGTGTCGGTCGTCTCTGGCCACATTCGCGGCCTGACCAACACGCTGCCTTTGCACGTCGAGATCCTCTACAACGAATACCAGTTCGCGGCCGCCTTCGCCGTGGCCTCGCTGCTGGCGCTGCTGGCGCTGGTGACGCTGGTGATCAAGCAATTCATCGAGTGGCGCGCCAGCCAGTCGTCGCACGGGAGCGAATGATGGGTATCCAGGTTCAGAACATCCACAAGAGCTTCGGCAACTTCACCGCCTTGGGTGACGTGTCGCTGGAATTCCCGACCGGCGAGCTGGTGGCTCTTCTTGGCCCTTCGGGCTGCGGCAAGACGACGCTGCTGCGCATCATTGCCGGCCTGGAGCAGGCCGACCGCGGGCGCGTGCTGCTGGACGGCCAGGACGCCTCGGACACGCATGTGCGCGAGCGCCAGGTCGGCTTCGTGTTCCAGCATTACGCGCTGTTCCGCCACATGACGGTGTTCGACAACGTCGCCTTCGGCCTGCGCGTGAAGCCCAGGAAGCAGCGCCTGCCCGAGACCGAGATCAGGAAGCGCGTCACCGAGCTGCTCAAGCTCGTGCAGCTGGACTGGCTGGGCGACCGCTTTCCGCCCCAGCTCTCGGGCGGCCAGCGCCAACGCATCGCCTTGGCGCGTGCGCTGGCCGTCGAGCCGCGCGTGCTGCTGCTGGACGAGCCCTTCGGCGCGCTGGACGCCAAGGTGCGCAAGGAGCTGCGCCGCTGGCTGCGCCGCCTGCACGACGAGCTGCACATCACCAGCATCTTCGTCACGCACGACCAGGATGAAGCCCTGGAAGTCGCCGACCGCATCGTGCTGATGGACCACGGCCGCGTCGAGCAGGTTGGCACGCCGCAGGAGGTCTACGAGCGCCCAGCCACGCCCTTCGTTTACGGCTTCCTTGGTGCTGTCAACCGCTTCGTCGGCCACTCACGCGGCGGTGTGCTGCATATGGGCGAGCACCAGTTGCCGCACCAGGGCGCGCATGGTGACGGCGAAGTGCAGGCCTATGCGCGGCCGCACGAGCTGCAGATCCTGACCGACGAATCGGCGCACGGCTTGTCGGCCACCGTGGAGCGCGTGCTGTCCTTCGGCGCGAGCGCCCGCGTGGAGCTGATCGGCCCGGATGGCCAGCCGCTGGAGGCAGAGCTGACGCGCGAGGAGGCGGACACGTTGCGGCTGCAAGGCGGGCAGCGCGTGAAGCTGAGCGCGGCACGGTTGAGTCTGTTCGAGGCCGGCGCGGGCATCTAGGGGGGTCACCCCCGCCGGCTGTCCGCTTGCTGGTCGGGTTTGCGTCCGTCCAGGCAAGGGTCAGCGTCGACGAAGTCCGCCGGCGGGCCCTGCCAGGAGCCCGCCATGCCCATCCCCGCCCTGCAGCGCCGCCTGATCGGCCTCGCCGCCCTCGCCGTCCTCGGCGTCTACCACCTCACCCGGCCTGCTCACGCCTGTGGGCTTCCGCGCCCTGCATCGGCTGTCGTGCCCGAGTCCGCTGCCAGTGCCGCCAAACGCCGAAACGACACGGCGCTGCGGTTCGATCCGCCCGCAGCCGGGAAGCTGCGTCCGACCCGGGCCGATTACGAGGACTGCATCGATCACCCTTCACTCGACGGCCTGGTCACCGATTGCTCAGCGCTGCTGCCCGAAACGCCAGCCAAGCCCGCGCGCCCGGCCAAGGCCCGCTGAGCCGCGCCGCACCCGGCTGGCATATTCGGCCCGCGCATGCGCTGCTGCGCATTGCTTCCTTCCTTGATCGCAGGGCCCTGACCACACTGGGGGTTCCACTGTTCAAGGAACACCCAATGAGCATCACCGCCATCAACGTGCGCAACCAGTTCCGCGGCACGATCAAGGAAATCATCGAAGGCCCGGTCGTCTCCGAGGTCGACGTCCTCACCCGCAACGGCGACATCGTCACTTCGGTCATCACGACACGCTCGGTCAAGGACCTGGGCCTGGAGGTCGGCCGCGAGGTCGTCGCCCTGGTCAAGTCCACCGAAGTGTCGATCGCGACGCTGTAAGCCATGGCCTACCAGCCGCCGCGCGTTCTCATCATCCCGGGCCTGAACGACAGCGGCTCGGCGCATTGGCAAACCTGGCTGCAGGGGCAGTACCGCGACGCCCGCCGCGTCACGCAGCGCGACCCGAGCAAACCCGAGTTGGAGCGCTGGGCCGAGCGCATTCAGCGCACGCTGGAAGTGGCGGGTGAAGGGGAATGGCTGGCCGTGGCCCACAGCTTCGGCTGCCTGGCGCTGGCGCGCCACCTGGCTGACCACCCTGACTCCCCCATTCGCGAGGCCCTTTTCGTTGCCCCGGCCGAGCCTGACAAGTTCGGCATCGCCGAGTCGCTGCCCCACCATCGCCTGCCGCGCCGCTCGCGCCTGATCGCCAGCAGCACTGACCCGTGGATGAGCGCCGCCAGCGCCGCGCGTTGGGCGCACCGTTGGGGAGCGAGTTACAGCAATCTCGGCCCGGTCGGGCACATCAATGCCGAGGCCGGCTTCGGCCCCCTGCCGCTGGCCAAGAGCTGGATCGAAGCGGCCCGGGCGCGCGCCGCTGCCGAGCAGCGGCCGCGCCATGCCGAGTTCCGCGAGTGGGCCTTTGCCATCTGAAGTGGCGGCTCGACAGCCGAGAGTTCAACAGCCGTGGACGAGGAACTCGACCCGCCGGTCGAGCGCGTCGGACAGGTCGTCGCGGCCGTTGCCGATCAGCGCCTGCCTGGAGCCGACGCCGCTGCTGGCCAGTCGCGGCGTCAGCTTGGGTGCCACCCGCTTCAACTCGCCCGCGACCATCTCCGCGCGCATCAGCGAAATCCTTTCGTTCACCGGCTCGGCGCCGCTTGCGCTCGTGTGGCCGACCACGTCCAGGCAACTCGGCCGCGCCGCAGCACGGCGGCCGATCTCGCCCATCCACATCGCATAAGGCAACGCCGTGGTGCCCGGCGGCGACCAGATCGCCGCGGTGCCGGGCTTGAACAGCACCTTCACGCCCAGCCGCTTCTGGTCGAGCCCTTGCTCGACGATGTCGCCGAAGGCCTTGGCCGCCGCCGACCGCTGGCCGAGCCGCATCCGCGTGAGGTACAGCCCGGTGTGCACGCGCAACTGGTTGCCGCCGGGGCTGGCCAGCGCCGTCTCGAACAGCGTGGCGGCTTGCGCATAGCGCTTGGCGGCATAGGCCTCGCTGGCCTCAGCGATGGTCGCAGCCGTCACGATGCGGTCGATGTACAGCGGGTGGATGGCGTCGCCGGGCTTGGTGCCTTGACAGGTGCGCACATAGCCGGTGGTGGCATCGTCCGGCGCCCAAGCCGGTGAATCGGCGAACAGCGGCAACGGCGTCGTGTCTACGCCCTCGGGCAGCGCGAAGGCCAGGCCTTTGCTGACCAGCTTGCCGGTCTTCAGGTCCGCCAGGGCCAGGCAGATCCGGAAGGCTTCGCGCCTGCCCTCGCTCTTGCGCTCGGCATTCACGCCGGTGAAGGTCCCGGTCAGGATCAGCGGCCCGCGCACGACGTTGACCGGGTTGAACGGCTTGACGTTGTAGCGCGGGTACTGCTGGCCGATCAGCTTGACCAGTTGCGCGCCCAGCGTCTGCGTGGCATTCGATTGAAGCCCGGTCACACCGTCCACCAGAGGGTCGATCACCAGCTCCCGGGCCTCGGC